>NZ_JBJGYK010000006.1:0-182789 GCF_054049955.1 Geodermatophilus sp. SYSU D00758 | reverse complement strand
CCGGGCGGGTCGCGGCCCGCCCGGGCCCGGCGCTCAGCCGGCGACGACCGCAGGGCGGGGCTCAGCCGGCGGCGACCGCCGGGCGGCGGTCGGCCCAGGGCAGCGCCTCCTCGAGCAGGGCGGCGACGCCGAGCAGGGTCTCCTCGCCGGCGTAGCGGCCGACCACCTGGACCCCGACCGGCCAGCCCTCGGGCGAGGCCGGGCCGGGCACCGAGACCGCCGGGGTGCCGGTGACGTTGGACCACGCGGTGAACGGCGCGAAGGTGAAGATCTTGTCGTACCAGCCGCGGGCGTCCAGCGAGGCGTCGTCGGCGTGCAGGTGGCCGAGCTCGGTGTTGGGCGCGGCGGTGGTCGGCGTGAGCCACACGTCGTACCCGGTCAGGAAGCGGGCGAGGGTGCGGGTGGTCTGGTTGAACACCCGGTCGGCGGCGTAGAGGTCGAGCGCGGTCAGCGTCCGGCCGTGCTCGGCGCAGGCGAGGGTGGTGTGCTCGAGCACGTCGGGGCCGAGCTCGACGCCGAGCGCGGCGGCGGCCCCGTAGGCCCCGTCGGCCAGGAAGCTGGTCCAGGCGACGAGGTTGGCGGCGTCGAAGGCCTCGACGTCGAACTCGGGCGCGGCCTCCTCGACGGTGTGCCCGGCGGCCTCCAGCGCCCGGGCGGCCGCGGCCACCGCCGCCGTGCAGGCCTCGTCCACCGGGGCGCCGTTGGGCGCGACGGTGGACACCGCGACCCGCAGCCGGTCCCGCGGCGGCCGTGCCGCGTCGGCGAAGCCGGTCGCCGGCGCGGGCAGCAGGTAGCGGTCGCCGGGCTCGGAGCCGTGGACGGCGTCGAGCAGCCCGGCGGCGTCCCGGACGCTGCGGGTGAGCGCGAACTCCACACCCAGGCCGAGCAGCGGGTCGCTGTAGTCGGGGGCGACGGTGACGCGGCCGCGGCTGGGCTTGAGGCCGACGAGCCCGCAGGCGGCGGCCGGGATGCGGATCGAGCCGCCGCCGTCGTTGGCGTGCGCGACCGGCAGCGCCCGTGCGGCGACGAGCGCCGCGGAGCCGCCGCTGGACCCGCCGGGGGAGCGGCCGGTGTCCCACGGGTTGCGGGTCGGGCCGGTGGCGACCGACTCGGTGCTGGCGTTGAAGCCGAACTCCGGGGTGGCGGTGACGCCGATCGCGGCCAGCCCGGCGGCGCGGAAGCGGGCCATCAGCGCGGTGTCGTACGGGTAGGGGACGCCGGGGCCGAGCAGCCGGGAGCCGGCCCGCTGCGGGATCCCCTCGGCGTGCAGCACGAGGTCCTTGATGGCGAACGGGACGCCGCCGAACGGGCCGGTGAGGTCGGCGTCCAGGGGCTTGTCGAACGGCTCGCCGACCAGCGCGTTCAGCTGCGGGTCGACCTGCGCGACGGCCTGCAGGGCGGCGGCGTGCACCTCCGCGGCCGAGACCTGGCCGCTGCGGACCAGCTCGGCCAGGGCGGTGGCGTCGTGCCGGGTGTAGTCGGAGACGTCCACGGGCGGTGGCTCCCTCGCTCTCGGGTGCGGGCGCCGGTGCCCGCGCGCTGCGGGGATGCTGGCCCCGCCGGCGCGGGCCGCGCATCGGTCGAAGTGCGGACGGCGGGAGGGTTCCGGCGGGGCCGGGGGCGTGCCAGGCTGCCCGGATGGGCGGGGTCCGCACCGACAGCCGGCTCGCCGCCGCGCTCGTGGTGCGCGACGCCGCGGAGGCGGTGGCCGCCGGTGACGACCTCCCGGAGGCCGACCGGGCCGCCGCCGTCCTGGACGCCCTGGGCGCGCTGTCGACCTGCGCGGCCGCGGTGGCGCGCTGGGACCCGCTGCGCGGCCGGCACGAGACCGTGGCCAGCACCGGCTACGTCGGCGAGGCGCTGGCGGCCATGGAGGCGGCGTTCCACGAGGACCCGCTGTTCCCGGCGGTCCGCGACTCCGGCCGCCCGCTCCGGGTCCGCGACATCCCCCCGGCGCACCGGCGGGGGCCGATGTTCGAGCGGGTCATCACGCCCCTGCGGTTCACCGACGGCGTGAGCCTGTGCCTCACCACCGGCGGCCGGTACGTCGGCTGCCTGCACGCCAGCACCCTCGGCGGCGGGGTGGACGACGAGGCGGTCGGCTGGCTGCGGCTGCTGCGCGCGGACCTGGTGAGCCTGGTCGACCCGCTCGGCGGGCTGGCCTTGCCGTCCTCCGGCGGCCCGGCCGGGGTGCTGGCGTGGGCGCCGGAGGACGGGCGGGTGCTCGCGCTGTCGCCGTCCGCCCGCCCGGCGCTGCTCACCGGCGCGCTGGCCGGGCTGCTGCACCCGGCGGGCTGGCCGTCCCGGCTGGGCCGGCACCTGCTGGTGCTGCGCGGGTCGGCGCTGCTGGCCGTGGAGGCCCGGCCGGCCGGGCGCTGGGTGGTCGTCGAGCACGCGCCGGCCCCGCCGCCCGGCGGGCTGTCGGTGCGCGAGCTGGAGGTGCTCTGCGAGCTCGCGCTCGGGGCGACCAACCGGATGGCGGCCCGGGCGCTCGGCGTCACCGAGCGGACGGTGGCCACCCACGTCGAGCACCTGCTGACCAAGCTCGGCGTCGGCAACCGCGCGGCCGCGGCGGCGTTCGCGGTGGGCGCCGGGTTGGTCCGCGCGCCGGTCTGAGCCGACCGGACCTCACCCGGCAAGGCGGGCGAAGACGATGACGTTGTCCCGGTAGTCGCCGGTCTCCTGGTCGAAGGAGCCACCGCAGGTGATGAGCCGCAGGCCGGCGTGGTCCAGGTCGCCGTAGACCGCGTCGCCGGGGAACCGGTCCTTCGGGTGCTCCTCGACCCGCTCGACGACGAACGTCGCGGTGGTCCCGTCGGCACGGTCGACGAGGACGGCGTCACCGCCCCGCAGCTCCCGGAGACCGTGGAAGGCCCCGCGCTCGCCGTCCCAGTCCACGTGGCCGGCCAGGACGGCGGGTCCGCGTGCTCCCGGGGTGGGGCTGCCCTCGTACCAGCCCACCGGGAAGGCGCCGGGCGGGACCTCCAGGGACCCGTCCCGCTCGAGGCCGAGTCGCATCACCTCCGAGCTCGTGCCGAGAGCGGGTATGCGGATGCCGACCGGGGTGCTGGCGGGCAGCTCGCTGGGGCTGCGGGTCACCGGGGCCGGGACGGCCGCCGGCGCCGGCGCCGGGGCCGGCGACGTCGCGACCGGGGCGTCGACCCGGGCCGACACCGGCGCCTGGGAGGGCAGGAGGACGAGAGCGGCGACCCCGGTGGCGGCCAGCGTCACCGAGGCCGCCGCCCACGCCCGGGCCGCCCACGCCCGGGCCGCGCGCGGCCGGGGCCGGGACCGGCGTTCGTACCGGGCGACCCGCGGTGGCCGGGCGAGCAGCGCGGCGACCGGGTCGGCGGCCCCTCCCTCACGTGGCGGGAGGGGCGGCGGGTAGACGCCGGTGATGCGCACCGCACCACCGGGCCCGGCCGGGGAAGTGCCGGGCCCGGTGTCGGGTGCGCGGAGACGCACGGGCGGGCTGTCAGGCGGTGGTGCGGGAGCTGCGGCGAGCGGCGAACGCGGCACCCCCGGCGGCGGTCAGCGCGACGCCGCCGACGACGTAGGGCAGCGCGCCGGCGTCCTCCGTGGCGCTGCCGTCACCGGCCGCGACGGCGCCGGCGGGGCGGTCGGCGACCTGCGTCCCCGTGGTGGAGTCGGCGGCGGGCGCGTAGGCGTGGTCCTCGCAGGCCTCGCCGTCGTCGTCACGGTCGAGGCGCTCCGGGTCGCCGGGGACGGCGTCGTAGGCGGCCTGGGCGTCGGCCTGGGTGGCGAAGTCGGGGCAGTCCCGGTCGGTGGCTGCGCTGGCGGTGCCCGTGAGGCCGAGGGACAGGACGGCGGTGAAGAAGACACCAGCGGCGGCGGTGGTGCGGCGCATGGTCGGGCTCCCGTCGAGGTGGGGGGGTGCGGTCGGCACCACCCTCGCCCGGGGAGGACCGTCGACCGGGCAGCCGTGGACGGCATGGCGGAACGGAACGGGCCGTAACCGTTTGGGGAGCTCTGCCAGTAAAGGTCGTGCCCCGCCGGTGGTGTGTGGGGTCCGGCCGGCTACGTCCTTGAGTGCAGTTGCACTCAAAGACGTAGGCCCCCGGGGTCCCTGTGGTGCCCCTCCGGCTCGCGCGCCGCGGCGTGGTGCCGCCGGCGGGTCGGCTCAGTGCACGGCCCGCTCGGCGCCCTCCCAGTACGGCCGGCGCAGCTCGCGCTTGAGCACCTTGCCGGCCGCCGACACGGGCAATCCGTCGACGACCTCCATCGACCGGGGGGCTTTGTACCCGGCGATCCGCTCCTCGCAGAAGGCGCGCAGCTCGTCGAGGGTGACTGTCGCCCCGGTGGTGGGGACCACCACGGCGTGCACCCGCTCGCCCCAGGTCTCGTCCGGCACCCCGATCACCGCGCACGTGGCGACGGCGGGGTGCTGGGAGACGATGTTCTCGACCTCGGCGGAGTACACGTTCTCCCCGCCCGAGATGATCATGTCCTTGATCCGGTCGGTGACGTAGACGTAGCCGTCCTCGTCCATCCACCCGGCGTCCCCGGTGTGCATCCAGCCGCCGCGCAGCGCCTCCGCGGTCTCCTCGGGCCGGTCCCAGTAGCCGAGCATGACGTGCCCGCCGGAGACGACGATCTCGCCGACCTCCCCCAGGGGGAGTTCCCGGTCGTCCGGACCGACGATGCGTATCTCGGAGTGCGGTGCGGCCTTGCCGCCGGAGCGCCGGCGCCGGTGGTGCTCGTGGTCGGTGGACGAGAGGAGGGTGGCCACCGGTGCGACCTCGGTCATGCCGTAGGCCTGGGTGAAGCCGGCGTTCGGGAACGCCTTCTGCGCCCGGCTCAGCACGCCCTCCGAGATCGGCGAGGCGCCGTAGAGCACCCGCCGCACGCTGGTGACGTCGAAGTCGTCGATGCGCGGGTGGTCCACCACGAGCTGGATCATCGTGGGGACCAGGAGGACGTCGGTGACGGCATGCTCGGCGATCGCGGACAGCACGGCGACCGGCTCGAAGACCGGGACCATGACGCTGGTGTTGCCGAGCACCACCTGCCCGATCCAGCCCGCGAAGTCGGCGAGGTGGAACATCGGCGCCGCGTGCAGGTAGACCCCGTCAGGGGCGAAGAGGTGACCGCTGGCGAGCGAGCCCAGGGCGGAGGTCAGCAGGTTGCGGTGGCTGAGCATGACGCCCTTGGACCGCCCGGTCGTGCCGCCGGTGTAGAACACCCCGGCCAGGTCGTCGCCGCCGCGTCGGGCGTCCTCGACCGGCTGGTGGGCCTCGACGAGCTCCTCGTAGGCCGACGCCCCGTCGGGGGTCGGGCCGTCACCGGCGTGCACGACGTGCGCCAGGTGCGGGTGCCCGTCGCGGATGCCGGCCACGTGCCCGGCGAAGGCGTCGTCGACGACCAGCACGCGGGCGTCGACCTCGGCCAGCGACTCGGCGATCTCGCCCGGGCTCCAGCGGATGTTGACCGGGACGAGGACGCCGCCGGCCCACAGGACGGCACCCAGGACCTCGTGGTAGCGGTCGGAGTTCAGGGCCAGGACCGCCACCCGGGCGCCGTCCCCGACCCCGAGGTCCTGCAAACCCCCGGCGAGCCGGGCGATCCGGTCCACCGACTCGGCGTGGGTGCGGGTGCGCGCGCCGCAGATCGTCGCGGGCTCGTCGCGTCGCTGCTGCACCGCCCGGTGCAGGCCCTGGGTCAGGTACACGGCGCACCTCCGTCGCAGGTGTGAGGCGGCTCACGCTCTCCGCGCCGGGGTCGCCGGGCCAGGGGCGGAGGTCCCTGCGCCGCTACGGGGCACCGGCCGCCCACCCGCTCAGCGGGGGCAGGTGCGCGGCCTCCACCAGCGGCCGGACCCGGCCACCGGCGGCCAGGTGCAGGCTCCAGGGCACCGCGCCGTCGAGCACCTCCCGCAGCGCGGCGGCCCACCGCTCGTCATCGGCCGTGGGAGCGGGGTCGCCCGGGCGGCACAGGGCCATCGCCAGCAGGCAGGGCCCGCCGGGGGAGTCGGCGGTGACGCCGGTGTGCAGGTCGAGCAGCCCGGTGAGCAGCGGCGGCTCGGGCCGCTCGGGCAGGTCGTCGACCGGGACGACGACGGGCAGCTGCCGGTCGTCGGTGCCGAACCAGGTCAGCCAGAGGCTGCGCGCGCCGAAGACGGGCGGCGAGAGCAGGGCGACCCAGCGACGGGTGAGCGCCAGGCCGGAGCGGACGGGGACGGAGGTGAGGGCGGGCATCGACATGGCGGCCACCGTGGCAGCCCGCGCGGACCGCGGCCGCCGTCGTCCACAGGCCGCCGGGGGCTGTGGACGACGGTCCGGCCGCGGTGGGGGCTCGGCGTCCTCAGGCCAGGTGCTGCCGGAACCAGCCCAGCTGAGCCGGTGCCGACCGCTCGAACGCCCCGTCCACGTAGGCCTCGAAGTGGCCGACCGGCAGCACCAGCAGCTCCTTGGGCTGACGGGCCCGCTCGTAGTACTCGAGCGTCAGGTCGGCGACCGTGAGGTGGTCCTGCGCGGCGACCACGAGCATCAGCGGCGTCGGGGCGATGTCGGCGATGTAGGCGCCCGGCTCGTACTCGACGAACATCTCCACCGAGCGCAGCGTGACCTCGTTCCGCCAGGACGGCGCCCGCTCCAGGATCGGGCCGAGGAAGAAGTCGTGGGTGTCGGCGGTGGGCAGCGCACAGGGCTCGTCGGGCTCCTTCTCCCAGGCCACCTGGATCATCGCCGGGTCAGCGCCGGCGTAGCGGGCCGCGCGGTCGGCGTCGAACATCTGCCGGAGCTCGCCGAAGGTGTCCGCGCGGATCAGCCGGCGGGCGTTGGCCAGGCCGCTGACCAGCGGCACCTGGGACACCACGCAGCGCACCCGCCGGTCGATCGCCGCCACGACGAGCACGTGCCCGCCGCTGTAGCTCGACCCCCAGATGCCGACGCGGCCGGCGTCGCACCACGGCTGCGCCTGCGCCCAGGTGATCGCGTCCCGGTAGTCGCGGACCTGCTGCCACGGGTCGATCTCGCCGCGCGGGGTGCCGTCGGAGGCGCCGAGGTTCCGGTTGTCGTAGACCAGCACGCCCAGGCCACCGGCGGCGAAGTGCGCCGCGAAGTCGTCCAGGTACATCTCCTTGACGGCGGAGAAGCCGTGGGCCATGACGACCAGGGGTGCCGGGCCGTCCACCCCCTCCGCCGGGTAGTGCCACCCGCGCAGGGTGATGCCGTCCTCGGTGGCGAACTCGATGTCCTCTCGCATGCGCCGACCGTCGCCGCGCGCGCACCGGCCCGTCGCGGCGATCCCCGCACGAGCCGCGGCGGTGCCCGCATCCCTTGCCCCGGGACCCCCGCCGGGGTTGGCTGCGCGGCGGGAGGTCCCCATGCCCCTGGTCGCCGAGCGGTGGAGCCCCGCCGACGTACCGGCCCCCGCGCGGGCCGACGCCTTCCGTGCCGCGGTCAGCGCGACCCACCTGCCCTGGTCGCTCCGCCCGGGGGAGCCGGCGCCGGGGCCGGTGGAGCTGACCCGCTACCGGGTCGGCGACCTCGACCTCGTCGACTGCCGGTGCGGGCCGTGCGAGGGCTTCCGCGGTCGCGCCGAGCTCGCCGCCACCGAGGGTGACCGCGTGGGTGTCCTCCTCGTCCGCGAGGGCAGCGAGCTGGTGCAGCTGGGGGAGCGGCGGGTCGTCGTCCCGGCGGGGGCGGCGCTGGTGTGGCGCGCCGACCGGCCGGTGCGCTTCCGGGTGCCCGGGCGGCTGCACAAGTGGACCCTGCTGGTCCCCGCGTCCCGGCTCCCCGAGGACGTCCCGGACGGGCTGCTCGACCCGGCCGCCGCCGGCCTGCTGGCCGGCCTGGTGGGGACGGCGCTGGGCGCCGCCGGCACCCTCGACGCGCGGCTCGGCGGGCCGCTGGCCGACGCCCTGGTCGACCTGCTGGTCGGCGCGGTCACCCCACCGCCGCCGGACGACGCCGCGTGGGGGCGCGTGGTCGCCCACGTGGCCGCGCACCTGCGCGACCCGGAGCTGACCCCGGCCTCGATCGCCGCGGCGGCCTACGTCTCCGAGCGCTCGCTGTACGCCCTGTGCGCCGCCCGCGGCACGACCCCGGCCGGGTACGTGCGCCGGCTGCGGCTGGAGGGGGCGCGCCGCGAGCTCGCGCGGCGGGGGACGGCGGGCACGGTCGCCGCGGTCGCGCACGCCTGGGGCTTCGGGGACACCGCCACCTTCGGCCGCGGCTTCCGCGCCGCGTTCGGGTGCACGCCGGACCAGGTGCGCCGCGGGCAGGGATGACCCGGCCCCCGGTCGGCGGCTCGTCACCGATCAATGACTCAGGGTGACCAGCACGCGGGGCCGGGGTGGCCGGTGCGGGCGGGCTCCCCGAGGCTCGGGCGCGAGGCCGCCGCAGGTCCAGCCCGGCCTCCCGAGGCGAACGGAGGGCGCCGTGGCCGTCTACCAGTACCGGTGCACCGACCACGGCGTGCTCGAGGTGGGCCGCCCGATCGGCACCGCCGCCGAGCGGGAACCCTGCCCGGCCTGCGGGGTGCCCGCCACCCGGGTGTTCACCGCCCCCCGGCTCGCGCTGGGCGACGCCGGCGCCCGGGCGCTGATCGAGCGCGCCGAGCGCAGCGCCTCCGAGCCGGACGTCGTCAGCGCCCCGCCGTCCCGCCGTCCCGCGCCGGCGGTGAACCCGGCCCACGCCCGCCTGCCCCGTCCCTGACCCGGAGCCCCCGACCCCGACCGCTGGAGGAGCCCGTGCCCGACGTCGTCTTCCCCCTCGACTCGACGAAGAAGTTCACCGAGCAGGAGATCGTGGGCCACAACCGCTGGCACCCCGACATCCCGCCGGCGGTCACCGTGCGGCCCGGGGACACCTTCCGGGTGCACTGCCGGGAGTGGTTCGACGGGGCCATCCACAACGACGACTCCGCCGACGACGTCCGGGACGCACCGCTCTCGCGGGTGCACTGCCTGTCCGGGCCGATCGCGGTGGAGGGGGCCCGCCCCGGCGACCTGCTGATGGTCGACATCCTCGACGTCGGGCCGATCCCGCAGGAGGACTCCGGCCCGCTGGCCGGCCAGGGCTGGGGCTACACCGGGATCTTCGCCCGCGACAACGGCGGCGGCTTCCTCACCGACCAGTTCCCCGACGCCTACAAGGTGGTCTGGGACTTCCGCGGCCAGACCGCGACCTCCCGGCACGTGCCCGGGGTGTCCTTCACCGGCCTGATCCACCCCGGGCTCATGGGCACCGCGCCGTCGGCCGACCTGCTGGCGAAGTGGAACCGGCGCGAGGGCGCGCTCATCGCCACCGACCCCGACCGGGTGCCGCCGCTGGCGCTGCCGCCGCTGCCGGACGACGCCGTCCTCGGGTCGCTCTCCGGCGCGGAGTTCGACCGGGTGGCCGCCGAGGCCGCCCGCACCGCCCCGCCGCGGGAGAACGGCGGCAACCAGGACATCAAGAACTTCTCCAAGGGCAGCCGGGTCTTCTACCCGGTCTACGTCGACGGGGCCGACCTCTCGGTCGGCGACCTGCACTTCTCGCAGGGGGACGGCGAGATCACCTTCTGCGGCGCCATCGAGATGGGCGGTTTCATCGACCTGCACGTCGACCTCATCCGCGGGGGGATGGAGACCTACGGGGTCAGCGAGAACGCGATCTTCATCCCGGGCAACGTCGAGCCGCGCTACGAGCGCTACCTGGCCTTCTCCGGGACGTCGGTGACCCTGGACGGCGAGCAGCGGTACCTGGACTCCCAGCTGTCCTACCAGCGGGCGTGCCTGCACGCGATCGACTACCTGACCCGGTTCGGCTACACGCCCGAGCAGGGCTACATGATCCTGGGTGCCGCACCCATCGAGGGCCGGCTCTCGGGCGTGGTCGACATCCCCAACTCGTGCGCGACCGTCTACCTGCCGACCGGCATCTTCGACTTCCCGGTCGAGCCCTCGCCCCGCGGGCCGCACCGGGTCGACCCCGGCACGGGCGTGCCCCGCTCGACCCGCTGAGGAGAGCCGTGCACGCACCGGAGCGCTACCTGGCCTACGGCAGCAACATGGCCGACCCGGCGCTGCGGGGGCTGCCCGGCGTGTGCAGCCTGGGTGCGGCGGCGGTGCCCGGCCACCGGCTGCGGTTCGGCCGCGCCTCGCTGCGCTGGCAGGCCGGCGCGGCCGACGTCGTCCCGGCGGCCGGGTGCACCGTCTGGGGCGAGCTGCTGGAGGTGGACGAGGCGGCGCTCACCTTCCTCGACGCCAAGGAGGGCGTGGCGCAGGGCTGGTACCGCCGGGCGGTCGTGCCGGTGCGGGCCGGCACCGGGGCGGGGGAGGCGCTCACCTACGTCGTCGTCGAGCCGGCCCGGGTCGAGCAGGTGCCGCGGCCGGACTACCTGCAGCGGATGGTCACCGCCGCCCGGGAGCTGGGCCTGCCGGCCGGCTACCAGGTCTTCCTGCGCGGGCTGCTGGCCGAGGTCCGCGCGGGGACGGCACCCGGCCGGTTCCGCTGCGCCGGTCCACCGCCGGTGGTCGGTGCCGAGCGGTACTGACCACCCGGCGGCGCCGTCAGGCGGTGCCCTCGGCGGCGATGAGGTCGGCGACGGCCTGCGGCCGCTGCGAGCAGTCGTCGGCGGAGGCCGGCTGGTCGGAGGCCAGCCCGGTGATGCCGGCGTCCTCGACCGGCTGGAAGCCGCGCGCCGCGATGTGCCGCGGCACCCGGTTCTGGGCGTTGACCACGTGCGAGCGGGACAGCCAGCCCATCCCGTCGGCCACCTCGAAGTCCATCCCGCCGCCGGGTGCGCGCTGCACGTGCCCGGGGGAGGGGAGCAGGCCGACCAGCTGCACCGCCCGGTCGACCGGCAGGTCGGAGGGCGGGGCGTCGAAGTAGTACCAGCTCGCCGCGCAGACCCCGTAGAGCGTGGGCCCGAACTGGGCGTAGTTGACGTAGAGCTCGAGCATCCGGCGGTCGTCGAGGACGAGGGCCAGCTCCGCGGCCAGCCCGGCCTCGACCGCCTTGCGCCAGGCGCTCATCCCCTGGGTGAGGAACAGGTTCTTGGCCACCTGCTGCGGGATGGTGGAGCCGTGCGGGTCCTCCTGCCCGGCGAGGTGGGCCTGCGCCCGCTCGGTCAGCTGGTCCCACTCGAAGGCGCCGGAGCGGTAGGGCAGCGGCTGGTCCTCGTGCGCGATCACCGCGGCCAGGAAGTTGCGCGACACGTGCTCGACCGGGACGGACTGCTGGACGGCGCCGCCCGGGTTGGCCGCCATGAAGGCCGTCGTCGGCGGGTCCACCCAGCGCAGCGCGAGGACCACCAGCGCCTGCAGCACGAGGACGGCGGCGAGGCCGCGGGCGAGCAGCCGCAGCCCGCGGCCTCGCCGCCGCCGGCCGCCCCGGTCCGGCTCGCCGGGGACGGCGTCGCCCGCGGGCGGGGGCGCGGGGGGCCAGGGCTGCGGCCCGGCGTCGGTGGCCCAGCGCCCGCGCGGGTCGGCCGACCAGCGCCCGGGTGCGTCGGCCCAGCGCCCGGGTGCATCGGCCCAGCGCCTGCGCGGATCGGCCCAGCGTCCGCGCGGGCGTGCCTCGGCCCTCGGGTCCGGCTGGTGGTCGGGCATGGTGCGGCGCTCTCCCCTGTGTGCGGATCGTCATCATACGAGGACGGTCGGTCAGCGCTCACTTCCCGAGCCGCCGAGGGTCTGCCCTGCCGTGGAGACGACGACCGTCGACCTCGGCCCGACCGCGGCCGCCGTGGCGCGCGTGGTGGCCGGGGTGCGCGAGGACCAGCTGACCGACCCGACCCCCTGCGCGGGCACGTCCGTGGCCGGGCTGCTCGACCACCTGGCCGGCCTCGCCCTGGCCTTCCGGCTCGCCGCGGAGAAGCGGCCGGCCGAGGGCGGGCCCCGGGCGGACGCCGCGCACCTGCCGCCCGACTGGCGCGCGGAGGTCCCCGCGCGGCTCGACGCGCTCGCGGCGGCCTGGCGCGACCCCGCGGCCTGGGAGGGGGAGACCGCGGCCGGCGGGGTGCGGATGCCCGGCGCGGTGGCCGGGCTCGTGGCCCTCGACGAGGTGCTGGTGCACGGCTGGGACCTCGCCGCCGCCACCGGGCAGCCCTACGCCCCCGACCCGGCCGCGGTGCAGGCGTGCCTGCCGTTCGTGGCGGAGTCCGCCGCCGACCCGCAGCCCGGCCTGTTCGGCCCGCCGGTGCCGGTGCCCGACGACGCCCCGCCGATGGACCGGCTGCTCGGGCTCACCGGCCGCGACCCGGGGTGGCGCCGGCGCTGAACCACCTTGTCGCGGACTGCCGACCGGAGGAGGCTGCCCGCCGGCGGAGGTGGGCCATGGACCAGCGGGCAGCACTGGCCGGGGTCTTCGACCGGGCGGCGCCGACGTACGACCGGGTGGGCGTGGAGCTGTTCGGCCCGATCGCCGAGCGGCTGGTCGAGGAGCTGGCGCCGCAGCCCGGGGAGCGGGTGCTCGACGTCGGCTGCGGCAGGGGTGCGGTCCTGCTGCGGGCGGCCGACCGGGTGGGCCCGACCGGCGTGGCCGACGGGGTCGACCTGGCGCCGGGCATGGTGGCGGCCGCCCGCGAGGAGGCCCGGGCCGCCGGCCTCGAGGTGTCGGTGTGGGTCGGCGACGCCGCGGACCCCGCCCCGGGTTCGGGGCCCTACGACGTCGTCGCCTCGTCCCTGGTGCTGTTCTTCCTGCCCGACCCGGCCGCCGCGCTCCGGGCGTGGCGCACGCTGCTCGTGGACGGCGGCCGGCTCGGCGTGACCACGTTCGGCGGGTACGGCGAGGCCTGGGGGGACGTCGACGCCGTGTTCACCCCGTACCTCCCGCCGCAGGCCCGGGACGCGCGGACCACCGGCCGGACGGGCCCGTTCGCCTCCGACGCGGGCGTGGCGGAGCTGGTCCGCGGAGCCGGCTTCGCCGACGTCCGCACCGCCCACCTGACCGTGCCGGTCCGCTTCGCCGACGAGGAGCACTGGCACACCTGGTCGTGGTCGGTCGGTCAGCGCGGCTTCTGGGAACGCGTGCCCGAGGCCGAGCGGGACGGCGTGCGGGCGCAGGCCTACGCCGCGCTGCAGCGCTGCCGCGACACCGAGGGCCGCATCGGGTTCGACCAGGACGTCCGGGTCACGCTCGCCCGCCGCGGCTGACCCCTCCGGCGACCTCGCGGGCCAGCGCCTCGATCGGCGCCGACCAGGCGGCGGGTGCGGTCCAGACGAAGCTGTGCGCGCCGGGCACGGTCGCGAACCGGCCGTCGGGTGCCAGGCGGGCGAGGTCGCGCGCCCAGGCCTCGGTGCACAGCCGGTCGCGGTCGCCGTGCAGCACGAGCACCGGCACGCCCACCCGGGGGACGGTGCGCTCCAGGGCGTCGGCCAGGTGCACGCCCAGCAGGTGCGCCACCCGCCGCAGCCCGGCGCGCTGCCGCTCGGGGGCGTGCTGGACGTCGAGGTCGGCCGGCTCCAGCTCGCGGTTGCTTCGCCAGGCCAGGAGCACCCGGCGGCGGCTGCGGAAGCGCGGGTCCACCGACGGGGAGGCCAGCACCAGCGCCCGCACCCGGCCGGGGGAGGACACCGCGGCGTGGGCGGCGACCTGGGTGCCGCCCGAGTGGCCGACCAGCACCACCCGGTCGAGGCCGGCCGCGGTCAGCCACTCGGTGACCACCGCGGCCAGGTCGGCCATGCCGAGGGGGCGCGGCGGCTCCCCGCTGCCCCCGGTGCCGGGCGGCTCGACGAGGTGGGCGCGGGTCCAGGCGCCGAGCTCCCGCAGCGCCGGCTCGAGGTAGTTCGCCACCGCCAGCCCCGGGACGACGACCACCTCGGGCACGCCGGGCCGGGGCGTGCCGGCCACCCGGCTGCGCACGACCCCGAGGCTCGTGGACCGGGTCTCCAGGCCGACCCCGGGCGGCACCTACCAGGAACGGGTCGGCTGCAGCACGGCCTCGGTGAGCGCCTCGGTGCGCAGGTGGGTGACCTGCTGGTACTCGGGGTCGGCCACCATCCGGCTGAACGCCTCGCGCGAGGGGTAGCGGACCAGCAGCACGGCGTCCCAGTCCTGCCCCTGCTCGGCGACCAGCGGGGTGCCGCCGTCCCCGGCGTAGAGCACCTCGCCGCCGTAGCGCGGCAGGAACGTCTCGGAGAGGGCCTTCGCGTACTGCGCGTAGGACTCCCGGCCGCCCTCGGCGAACCGCAGCAGGTTGAGCATCACGACCGGACCGCCCGGGTCCTCCTGGAGGTAGCGCTTGAGATCGGCACCGCGGGGGTCGACAGCCACGGGTTGCACGCTAGCAACGGTCCGGGTGCGGACGCCCGGGGGCGCTGGTTGACTGCCGGGGACGGCGAGCCGAGCCGTCCTGGTCGAGCCTCGAGGGGGTCCGCCGTGGCGACCGAGATCGCAGGGATGTCCAAGGAATCGCTGGCACGGGCGATCGGGCTGACCGGTGCCGCCTTCGGCGCCGTCAGCGTCGTCGCGCCGCGCGCGGTCGCCCGCGCCTACGGCGTCCCGGTCAGCTCGGCCGGGTTGCAGCTGCAGCGGCTGTTCGGCAGCCGCGGGCTCGCCGTGGCCGCGCTGACGCTGACCGCGGACACCGAGCGCGAGATCGACCGGGGCCTGGCGGTGGTGGCCGGGATGAACGCCGTCGACGTGCTCACCGCGCTGGGGGCGGCCAAGGGCGCCGGGTCGGCCACGACGCTGCGCGCGGTGCTCAGCTCGCTGCTCTACGGCGGGGCGGCGCTGGCCGTGCGCTCGATGCGGGTGCCGGTGCACCGCCGCGGCCTGCTCCGCCGCCGGTCGTGAGCCGCCGGCGCTGACCCCGGGACACCCGCCGGGAGGGGCGGGCCGCCGTCCGCGCCGATGGGCAGAAGCGCCCATTGAGCGCGGGGGCCGCCGCGCGGTTGCCTACCGGGCACCAGGCATCCGCGAGGGAGGACGGCGATGACGACCGGGGCACTGTGGGACGAGCGGTACATGTGGTGGGACACGCGTTCGGCCGGGGCGTTCATCCCCGCCGGCGGCTGGATCGAGCCCGACGAGCACGCGGAGAACCCGCGCACCAAGCGCCGGCTGAAGAACCTGCTCGACGCCTCCGGGCTGTCCAAGCAGCTGCAGTGGCTCGACGCCCGCCCGGCCACGGTCGAGGAGCTCTGCCGGGTGCACGACGAGGCGTACGTGCACGCCATGAAGGCGATGTCCGACGCCGGGGGCGGGGACGCCGGGGAGCTGGTGCCCTTCGGGCCGGGCGGGTACGAGATCGCCGTGCTGGCCGCGGGCGGCGCCATCGTCGCGGCCGAGGCGGTGCACAGCCGCGCGGTCGACAACGCCTACGCGCTGACCCGCCCACCCGGCCACCACGCCGAGCGCGACCGCGGTCGCGGCTTCTGCATGTTCGGCAACGTGGCCATCGCCGCCCGCCACCTGCAGGCGGCGCACGGCGTCCGGCGGATCGCGGTCGTGGACTGGGACGTCCACCACGGCAACGGGACGCAGCAGGCGTTCTACGGGGACGCCGACGTCCTCACCGTCTCCCTGCACCAGGACTCCTACTACCCGCACGAGAGCGGCGCCGCCGACGAGACCGGGGAGGGAGCGGGGGCAGGCGCGAACATCAACGTCCCGCTGCCCCCGGGGACCGGCGTCGGCGGCTACCTCTACGCCATGGAGACGGTCGTGCTCCCGGCGCTGCGGCGCTTCGCCCCCGAGTTCGTGTTCGTGGCCTCCGGCTTCGACAGCAGCGCGCTGGACCCGCTGGGCCGGCAGATGCTGCACTCCGGCGCCTACCGCGAGATGACCCGGATGATCGGCGACGTGGCGGCCGAGACGGCCGGCGGCCGGCTGCTCATCGTGCACGAGGGCGGCTACAGCGCGGCCTACGTGCCCTTCTGCGGGCTGGCCACGATCGAGCAGCTCAGCGGCGTCCGCACCGAGGTCGAGGACCCGTTCCTGGACTTCCTGTCCGCGATCGGCGGCATGGACCTGCAGCCGCACCAGAAGGACGTCGTGGACGCGCTGCGCCCGCTCGTCGACGGGGTGCCCGGGGCCTGACCGACGGCGCCGGTGACCGGCCGGCCGTGCACCGCGGCCGGCCGGTCACCGTCCGTCGAGTCACCGCCCGTCGGGTCACCGCCCCGGCAGCAGCCGCCAGCCCTCCTGGACCGCCCGTACCGCCGCCGCGGCGCGGCTGGGAGCGGCGCACTTGGCCAGCACGTGTTCGACGTGGTGGGCGGCGGTCCGCTCGCTGATGCCCAGCCGGCGGGCGAGGGCGTGGTTGGACAACCCCTCGGCGAGCAGCGTGAGGACCTCCAGCTCCCGGGCCGACAGACCGTGCGGCGGGTCGCAGGGCCGGCCGACGACGAGGGTCCCGCCGGCGACCGCCACCAGCCGGATGCGGCACCAGCCCGCCGGGCCGTGCCAGCACCAGGCTCCCTCGCCGCGCCGGCTCGCGATGGCGGCGAGCAGGGCGGGGTCGTCGGGCAGCAGCGGCGGACGGCCCGGGAGGGGCACCAGCCGCCCGTCGGGGGTGACCACGGACGCCGCCTCGTCCGGCGCGAGGGCGGCGGCGAGCGCGCCGAGCCGGCGGGTGGCGTCCACCGCGGCCGCCAGCGCGGGCGCCGCGTGGTGCAGCGCCGCGACGACGTCGGGGCCGGGCGCTCCGTCGGTGGTCGTGCTGACGTGCAGGTCGCCGGTCCAGCGGCCGTCGGTGGTGACCAGCCGGGCGGTCGCGCCGCCGCAGTAGCCGGCGGGGGAGAACACCTCCCGGACCGACGGGGTGGCGGTGTAGCCGTCGACGTCCCGCCATCCGCGCGCGCGGCGGCCGGGGTCGGTGACCAGCAGGCGGTAGCCGACGTCGGCCACCAGGAACCCCGGACCGGTGAGGTGCGCCAGCACCGGCGCCGGGTAGCCGGAGCAGGCCAGCGCGGTGGACCGGCCGGAGAGCGGCTCGCGGGCGGCCAGCGCGGCGGCGACGACCTCCGGCAGGCCGCACAGCTCGGCCAGCACGTCGCCGGCGGCGGTCTCGGGCGTCGCCGCCGACGAGGCCGCCGTGGCCAGGCGCAGTGCGAGGGCCAGGCCGTCCAGGGCCGTGCGGTCGAGGGCCGTGCGGTCCACGGCCGGGGCGTCCGGCACGTGCCCAGCCTGGCGGGTGGCCGGGCCCGGCGGAAGGGGCGGCGGCGCAGGGCCGCAGCACCGGCTCGCCGCCCGCCCCCCGCCCGGCCTCCCGCCCCCCGCGGCCCCAGCGGTGATCATGGGGTTCTGACCGGCGACACGGGCCGACACGCCGCGACGGTCGAGCGCATCCCCGTGATCACCGCCGGCAGGGGCCGGCCGGCGCCCTCCCGGCAAGGGCGATCAGCCCAGGACGTGCTCCTCCAGCCAGTCGTTGCGGAAGGCGCCGCGCGGGTCGAGCCGGTCGGCGAGGGCGACGAAGTCGGCGTGCCGCGGGTAGCGGGCGGCGAGCTCGGCCGCGCCGGCGCGGAAGAGCTTCCCCCAGTGCGGGCGCGGCCCGAACGGCTCGAGGGCCGCCTCCAGGTCCGCCAGCAGCGCGCGGACGTCGTCCTCCCGGGGTCGCCAGGTGAAGTGCAGGGCGAGCGCCGGCTCGCCGTGGGCGGTGCTCAGCCACAGCCGGTCGGCGGCCACCGCGCGGATCTCGCAGACCTGCAGCAGCGGCCGGATGCGGGAGGCCAGCGAGCGCACCGCCTCCAACGCGGCCGCGGCGTGCCGCCGCGGCACGAGGTACTCCGACTGCAGCTCGTCCCCGGCGCTGGGGGTGAAGCCCATCCGGAAGTGCGGCAGCCGGTCCGACCAGGGGCCGGGCACGCCGAGCTGCGGGGTGCACGGAGCGGGGTCCAGCGCGGGGATGGGGTGCCGGTCGACGGGGGCGGGGGTGGCCCCGAACAGCTCGCCGTCCCCGGGGTCGGGCTCGTCGGTGCGGGACTTGACCCACAGCAGGTCGACGTCGCGGCCCCAGGTGGTGAACAGGCTGACGCTGTAGCCGCAGGACAGGACGGCGTCCGGGTCGGCCTGCAGCGTCTCCCACGCCAGGCCCTCGTGCACCCGCTGGCGGATCTCGTAGGCGGGCTCGACGTCGAGCGTGAGCCGGGTGACCACCCCGAGCGCGCCGAGGCCGACGACCAGGCCGTCGAAGTCGGCGTCCCCACGCCGGGCGTGCCGGACCGCGCCGTCGGAGGTGACCAGCTCCAGCGCGGCCACCGCGGTGGCCAGGTTGCCGTTGCCGACACCGGAGCCGTGCGTGGCCGTGGCGACCGCGCCCGCGACGGAGATGTGCGGCAGCGAGGCGAGGTTGTGCAGCGCCACGCCGTGGGGCGCCAGCGCCTCGACCAGCCGCCCGTAGGTGACCCCGCCGCCCAGCGAGACGGTGCCGGCGCCGGGGTCGACGACGACGTCGGCCGGGTAGCCGGTCCCGTCGGCGAGCGGCTCCAGGGAGAGCAGCTCGGCGGAGTCCGCGATCGCGGTGAACGAGTGCCGGGAACCCAGGACGCCGATCCGCTCCGCGCCGGCCACCAGCTCCTGCACCTGCTCGAGCGCGGCCGGCCGGTGCACCACCCGCGCGGCGTAGGTGTGGTTGCCGGCCCAGTTGCGCAGCGGCGTGCCCGCCGTCGTCCCCGTCACGGAACCGATCCTCCCCGCCCGGGGGCCACCTCGTGAGCCACCGGTCGCGGAGCGTGCGGGTGCGGGCTGCCCGGCGCGTTGCCGCGGCCCAGCACGTTGCCCGACGTCCGGCGCCGCCCGACCCTGGGCGCCACCGACCAGGGGAGGTCGCCATGACCCGCAGTGACACGGTTCGCAGTGGTACGGCCCGCGGTGACGTCGACGCCACCGTCGCCACCTTCGTGCAGGCGCTGGAGAGGGGGGACGCCGCGACGATGGCGTCGGTCTACACGCCGGACGCCAGGCTGCTGCCCCCGGGCGCCGAGCCGCAGACCGGAGCCGGCATCGAGCGCTTCTGGCGCGCCGCGATCGACCAGGGCGTCACCGGCGGCACCCTGGAGACCGTGTCGCTCGAGGAGTCCGGCGACCTCGCCGTCGAGGAGGGCCGGTACGAGCTGCGGGCCGGGGACGAGACGATCGACCGCGGGAAGTACGTCGTCGTCCACCGGCGGCTGGGGGACGGCAGCTGGAGATGGGGCATCGACGTCTGGAACTCCAGCGTCGCCGCCGGCTGACCCCGTGGCCGGCTACACGGCGTAGGGGGCGGTGGCGGGGGACGACGACGCGCCGGGTCCCGGATGCCACGTGTCCCGCGGCCGGCTCCCGCCCACCCGCCGGTGGGACGCTGCGACGCGCCGTGGCCACGGCTCCTCAGGAGGGCCCGGTGAGGTGGGCCCTCCCCGGCCGCAGGAGGTCCTCATGGGCCAGATGTACCTCCACCGCTTCACCACGCGGGACGGCGTCAGCAAGGCCGAGGTGGACGCCGCGTGGACCGAGGCGTTCCGCGCGTTCGCCAGGTCCGGCAACTGGGGCGGCGTCGAGAGCGGGATCACCCACCACGGGACCTGGGGTGACACGAAGGGCGGGTTCATCCTCGTGGAGGCCGACGACCCGGCCGCGCTCGCCCGCTACCAGGCCCACCACCTGACGACCTACGCCCACGTCGTCGACATCACGATCGTGCCGGTCTACGACATGGACGAGGCCTTCCGCGGCGTGATCGACAGCATGCGCTGACCCGGTCAGCGCAGCACGAACGCCGTCGTCGTCAGGCCGCTGCCGAGGCAGACCCCGGTGGCGACCAGGGTGTCGCCGGACGCGGCGATCGCGCCGAGGCTGCCGGCGCCGGGGCACAGCACCGTGCGGCCCAGGTGCTCGCCGCTGGCCAGGTCGACGGTGACGATGCCGGGCTCGACCTGGTAGGCGGCCAGCGGCAGGTAGGCGTACCGGCCGTCGGGGTCGACGGCCACGTCGAGCCCGGAGTCCTCGGTGCCGCGCAGCTCCACCTCCGTGGTCACCTCCGCGCCGTCGACGACGACCAGCCGGCCGGAGGCCGGTCCCGCGACGCTGGCGACCGCGCGGCCGTCCGCGGTGAGCGCCAGCGCGGCGGGGGTGGCCGGGGCGGCCGAGGCCCCGGTGAGGACGACGGGGTCGCCGGCGGGGCGCAGGTCGGCGGTGAACCGGGCCAGCACCGGCCGGCCGTCGCGCACCGCCAGCGCGGTGAGGCCGTCGGCGCCGGCCGCGAGGTGGGTGGGGGAGAGCTCGGTCGCGGCGCGGGCGACCTCCCCGCCCGCGAGGTCCAGGGCGACCAGCTCCGCCGGGCCGGCGTCCGCGGTGAGCGCGGCGACCAGGGTGCCGCCGTCGGGGGAGAGGGCGAGCGTGCTGCGGGCCGCCGCGGTCGGGACGGCGGTGGCGACGGGCTCGGCGTCCCCGGGCGGCACGGCGAGCACGGTGAGCGCGCCGTCCCGGATGCCGGCGACGAGCACGGTGCCGTCGGGTTGCACGGC
The DNA here is from genome assembly GCF_054049955.1 of Geodermatophilus sp. SYSU D00758. Lineage (NCBI taxonomy): Bacteria > Bacillati > Actinomycetota > Actinomycetes > Geodermatophilales > Geodermatophilaceae > Geodermatophilus > Geodermatophilus sp. SYSU D00758. The sequence continues at coordinate 162,394 of NZ_JBJGYK010000006.1, read as the reverse complement.
GACCTCGGCGTCCGGGCCGGCGGCGGGGATCTCCCGGCGGACGGTCGACCCGTCGTCGCCGAGGTGCACCAGCCAGCTGCGGTCGGCGGTGCCGACGAGGGCGACGACACCGCCGGTGGGGTCGGCCGCGAGGTCGTGCGGGCGGACGTCGGCGTTGACGGTCGTGTCCAGGTCGATCGTGCCGGCGCGCGTCCACGACGGCGGGGCGGGCGCGGGGTCGCCGTCCCCACCGGTGTCCGTGCAGCCGGCCGCCAGCGCCAGCCCGAGGGGCACCGCGGCGAGCAGGGCCGCGGCGGTGCGGCGGGCGGCGGGCATGTCGGCTCCCGGGCAGGGGAGGTCGAGCCTCCCGCCGTCCGGCCGGCGGGGGCAAGCCGGGGACGCGACGCCGATCACGCCCGAGACCGTGCCGTGACCGCCGGGGACTGCCGATGAGAGGGGGCGAGGCGGCGGAGACACCCACGACCCCCGTCGCCCGGGGGTGCGTGCGACATGGCTCGACAGCGGATCGGGGACGGCCTGGCCGTGCTCGGCGGGGCGCGTCCCGACCTGCTGGCGGCCGCGCCCGGGGCGCGGCCGAAGTTCGTCGCGCTCGGCGGGGTGCTGCTGAGCACCGGCGGGCTGGCGGTGCTGTCCGCGGCGTTCGCGGCCGCCATGGCCATCGGGCTGTGGTGGCCGTTCGCGCTGCTGGTGGGCCTGTTCTGGGGCGCGGTGATCGTCAACCTCGACCGGATGCTGCTGGTCGGGATGGCGCACGACGCGTCGTGGAAGCGGAACCTGGTCATGGCCGTGCCGCGGGTGGGGCTGGCGCTGATCCTGGGCGTGGTGGTGGCGACACCGCTGACGCTGCAGGTGTTCCACAAGGAGATCGACACCGAGATCGTCACGATGCAGGCCGAGGCCGCCGACGCCTACCGGACGTCGCTGGAGTCCGACGCGCGCTTCACCGGCCTGCCCGAGCTGCGGGCGCGGATCGCCGCCGACCAGGAGGTCGTGGCCTCCGGCGGGCGCAGCGACGAGGGGCTGGCCGACGTCCACGCGCAGGCCGCCGCCGCGCAGGCCGCCTACGACGCCGCCGTCGCCTCCGCCCGCGAGCTCGAGGCCAAGGCGCAGTGCGAGCTGGACGGCACCTGCGGCACCGGCGACGCCGGCACCGGGACGGCGTACCAGCAGGCCCGCGCTGCCGCGGACGGCGCCGCCGCGGCCGTGGCCGGCGCCCGCACCGAGCTCGACGCCGCGCTCGCCGCCACCTCGGCCGCCGAGGCGCGCAGCGCCGCGCAGGCCGCCTCCTCGCTGGAGACCGACCAGGCCGAGCTGGCCCGGCTGACCGCCGAGCAGGACCGGTTGCAGGCGGCCTTCGACGCCACCAACGAGGGGTCGGGCGGGATCCTCCTGCGGCTGGAGGCGCTGGACCGGCTCAGCGACCGCAACACCACGCTCTGGGCGGCCAAGACGATGCTCTCGCTGCTGTTCATGTGCGTGGAGATCCTGCCGGTCCTCATGAAGCTGCTGCTCAACTTCGGGCCGCCGAGCACCTACGACCGGCTGGCCGCGCTGCGCGACTCCGGGGACGTGGAGATCGAGGAGCTGCAGAAGGAGTCCCGGCTGGAGGTGGCCCGCGCCACCGAGGAGCTGCTGGTGCTCGCCGAGAAGGACCGCATCGAGCGGCGCAAGGAGGCCATCCTGGCCCGCCGCCGCCCGGCACCCGCCCCGACCCCGCCGGCCCCGGCCCCGGTGGCCGCCCCCGCCCAGGCCCCGGCCGCCGTCCCGGCGCCGGCCGCCGCGGACATGCCCGAGCCGCGGCAGCCCTGGGACACCGGCCCGATCCTCACCGCGGCCCGCAACGCCGCCGTCCGCACCGTGCGGACCGTCCGCCGCCGGCCGCCCGGCCGCGTCGCGGTCTGAGCCGTCCGCCCAGCTCACCGGCCCGGCCGGGGTGCAGCCGAGCACCCCGCCGGGCCGGTGCCATCTCAGGCGCCCATCACCTCGGCGAGGCGGCGGGTGTCGGTGTACTGCTGGAAGCGGGCGATCCGGCCGTCGCGGAGGTCCCACACGTGGGCGAACGGGATGTCCAGCGGGAGGCCCGTCGCGGTGCCCCGGGTGGCGGTGTAGCGGCCCTCGACGACCACGGTGTCGCCGTCGCCGAGGAAGCGCCGCGGGTTCACGCGGAAGTCCTCGAAGTCCGCGGCGAGGGGCGCGAAGACGTTCTCGACGACCTCCTGCGGGCCGGTGAAGGCGCGCCCGGGGTGGCGCGGGTGGCTCTCGGCCTCGTGCCACTCGACGTCCTCGGTCATCCCGGCGACCACGGTCTCGACCTCCCCCCGCCCGAAGGCCTCGTAGAGGGCTTGCATCGTGTCGACGTTGCTGGTGACGGTCTGCGTCATGGCGACCTCCTCCGGGAGTGGGAGGGAAGGCGACGGCAGTGAGCGGCGCGGGGGCACGGACCCTCGCGCCAGACCGTTCGGAGGTCCGGCGGCCGGGGACCGCGCTCCCTGACCCTCCGTGAGCCGGGCCGCACGGCGTCAGCGGTAGCCCGGCAGCCAGCGGCGGACCTCGGCGTCCACGGCGACGGTCGCGCCCAGCGAGCAGAGGACGCCGACCAGCCCGACGGCCACCCGCTGCAGCAGCAGGTGCCGCGGCGGGATGGACATGCGGCGCTGGGTGCGGGACGCCGCGCCCAGCGGGTCGGAGGCACGCCGGGTCTGCTCCTGCATCCAGCCCCGCGTGAAGCGGTAGGCCGGGGTCCGCAGCGGCTCGAGGTAGGGGTCGAGCAGCGCCGCCAGCGCATCGGGGGGGACGGCGCCCGGCCGGAGGAGACCGGCCGCCCCGGCCAGGTGGTGCAGCGTGGCGGCGTCGCCGTCCCGCCCGGCGGCGAGCAGCGGGCCGAGCCGTGCGGGCCAGCCGGCGGGCAGGTCCTCGGTGGCGCCGAAGTCGAGGACGGCGAGCCGGCCGTCGTCCAGCAGCCGGAAGTTGCCCGGGTGCGGGTCGCCGTGCAGCTTCCGCGCGCGCACCGGCGCCGAGGCGAACAGCCGGAGCAGGAGCAGCCCGGCGCGGTCCCGGTCGGCGGTGCTGCCCTCGGCGATGACCCGGGACAGCGGCGTCCCACCGAACCATCGCGTCACCAGCACGCCGGCCTCGACGGCCAGCACCTCCGGGACGGCGATGTCCGGGTCCCCCGCGTAGGCGTCGGCGAAGGCGGTCTGGGCGGCGGCCTCGTGCGGGTAGTCGACCTCCTCGACCACCCGCGCCCGGAGCTCGGCGACCAGCGCGCGGGCGTCCATGCCGGGCGCGGCCGCGCGCATGAGCGGCACCACCGTCTGCAGCATGCCGAGGTCGGCGACCAGGGCGTCCCCGGCGCCGGGGTACTGGACCTTGACCGCGACCGGGGTGCCCGGGTCGGTGCCGTCGTCCCACACCGCCCGGTGCACCTGGCCGACGCTGGCCGCGGCGACGGGCCGGTCGCCGAACTCGCGGAACCGCTGCCGCCAGCCCGGGCCGAGGGCGGCCGCGAGCTGCTGGTGCACCAGCGCCGCCGGCATCGGGGGCGCGGCCTCCTGCAGCTGCACGAGCGCCTCGCGGTACGGGCCGGCCAGGGCCTCGGGCAGGGCGGCCTCCATCGCCGACATCGCCTGGCCGACCTTCATGGCGCCGCCCTTGAGCTCGCCGAGGGTGGCGAACAGCTGCTCGGCGGTGCGCTGCTGCACCTGGGCCGCGACGACCTCGGCGGGGCGGCCGCCGATCCGCCGGCCGAGGCCGACGGCGGTGCGGCCGGCGAAGGTGGCCGGGAGCGCGGCCAGCCGGGCGGTGCGGGCGATCCGGCTGCGCGACGGGCGGCCGGCGTCCTCGGGGGCCATGCGGCGGACGGTAGCGCCGCGGGACGGCCTCGTCGTCCCGCGGCGCTCCCCGTCCGGCCCGGTGCGCGCCGTCCTCAGGCGGCCGTGCCCGGCATCGGGGGCAGGACGCCGGCCTTCGTCAGCCAGCCCAGCCAGTCCCCGAGGTGCCAGGCCTCGGACACCCGGTCGCCGGACCAGTGCAGGACGTGGGCGCCCTCGGCGGAGGTGGCCTTCCCCGTCGGCTCCACCCCCGGCAGCAGCTGCGTCGCCCCGGAGAGGACCGCCCCGACCGTCCACCGGTGCACCGAGGTGCTCCCGTCGACGAGGTCCTCCTGCACCTGGACGTGCATCTCGGAGAAGCCGGCCCTGAAGGCGGCGATGAACTCCCGCAGCTCGCCGCGGCCCATGTCCGGGAACGGGGGCGCGTGGTAGACGACGTCCTCGGCGAAGACCTCGTCGACGGCCGACAGGTCGCCCTGCTCCCAGGCGGCGACGAAGCGGGTCATCGCCTCGTGCGCCCGGTCCTTCGTGATCGCTGCGCTGGTGGTCCCGGTCATGGCGCGCCTCCTCACCTCAGGTGCCCGTGGCGTCCCCGATGGTCCTCGGGGCACCGCCGCACGCCAGGGTCGTCCGGCCCTCGACCGGGGCCGAGGTCGAGGGCCGGGACGGAGGATGCGGGCCCGCTCGCTACGCCGTCCGCTCGGCCGCGGCGGCCTCCTCGATGTGCGCCCGGACGACGGGGTAGACCTCGGCCTCCCAGCGCGAGCCGCTGAAGACGCCGTAGTGGCCCACGCCGTGCTGCAGGTGGTGCCGCTTGCGCTCGTCGGGGATCCCGGTGCAGAGCGCGTGGGCGGCCTCGGTCTGGCCGGGGGAGCAGATGTCGTCGTTGGCGCCCTCGACGGTGAGCAGCGCGGCGCTGCGGATCGCGCCGGGGTCGACGCGCCGTCCCCGCCAGGTGAAGCGCCCGGTGGCGAAGTGGTGCTCCTGGAAGATGCGGCCGACCGTCTCCAGGTAGAACTCGGCGGGGACGTCCATGACCGCGCCGTACTCGTCGTAGAAGGCCCGGGTGGTCGCCGCCGCGGCCTCGTTGCCGGTGACCAGGTCGCGGTACATCTGCGCGTGCGCGCCCACGTGCCGCTTCGGGTTCATCGACATGAACGCGGTCAGCTGCACGACGCCCGGGTAGACCCGCCGGCCGGCGCCGGGGTACCAGCGCGGCACGGTGTCGACGACCCGGCGCTCGAACCAGGTCAGCGGCTTGCCGGCGGCCGAGGTGTTGACCCGGTTGGGGTTGACCCGGGTGTCGACCGGGCCGGCCATGAGGGTGACGCTGGCCGGCTCGGCCGGGTCGCCCTCCGCGGCGAGCAGCGCGACGGCGGCCAGGACCGGGACGGCGGGCTGGCACACGGCCACGACGTGGGTGCCGGTGCCGAGGTGGCGCAGCGCGTCCACGACGTGCTCGATGTACTCGTCCAGGCCGAAGGGCCCGTGGTCTGCGGGGACGTCGCGGGCGTTGTGCCAGTCGATGACGTGCACGTCGTGCTCGGAGAGCAGCGTGCGGATCGTCGGCCGGATCAGCGTGGTGAAGTGGCCGGACATGGGGCCGACGACGAGCACGCGGGGCTGACCGGTCACCGACGGCTTGGCGAAGTGCAGCAGCGTCCCGAACGGCGTCGTCCGGCCCGGGCGCTCGACGACCTCGGCGTCGCGGCCGCCGACCGGCACCGTCCCGATGCCGAAGGCCGGGCGGTCGTGCGTGGGGCGGGCCTTGGCGAGGATCTCGCAGGCCGCGCGCGCGTGCCGCACGGCCGGCGTGCGGGACAGCGGGGCGGGCAGGGCGTGCAGCGCCCGGGCGGTCAGCCCGGACGCCGCGACGACGGGCGCGCCGACCCGGCGGTTGATCTCGTAGGCGGTGTAGAGCATCGTCCTGCCTGTCGGCTCGTCGGGGGTGACGCCGGTCACTTCCCCGGCAACCTAGCCGCAACCAGGGACGGCGGCCCGTCGGCGCGCTCGTGGCGCGTTCCCCGCGGTGCGCCGGGCGGGCGCGCCGCCGTCCTGCTGGTCGGGCGGGCGAGCCCTCAGCTGCGCAGCGGATCCGGTGGCGCGAGCCCGTCGAGCCACGGCGGGTCGGGTTCGGGGTCGTGGTACCAGCCGGGCGGGCGGGTGGTCCGGGAGACCCCCGACGGCGTGCGGACGACGAGCCGGCCGTCCGGCAGCAGGGTGAAGGACCAGCCGCGGGCGAAGGTCTTGATCCGGTGGTGCCGACGGCAGAGGCAGCACAGGTTCCAGCAGTCGGTCGGCCCGCCGGCGGAGTGGGCCTGGCCGTGGTCGATGTCGTGGCGGCCGGGCCGGCGGTGGCAGCCGGGCATGCGGCAGTGCCGGTCGCGGGCCGTGACGAGGCGGCGCTGGGCGGCGGTCGGCCGGTAGCCGCGGGTCGGTGGCGGACGGCGCAGGCCCGGCCCGTCGCCCGCTCCGCCTGCTCTGCCTGCTGTGCGCGTCCCGTCGTCGGTGCCCGTCTTCCCGCCCGCCCCCTCCGGGCGGGTGCGCTCCTCCTGACCCCGGCCCGGGCAGCCCCCGCCGCTCCGCCGGTCCCGGCGGCGGAAGCGGCGACCCCGCCCGGCTGCGCGCCGGAGCTCGGCGCGGGTGGCCACGGCGAGCGTCTCCCCGGTGGCCGGGTGGTCGATCGCGACGTGCACGGCGCCGCCGGCCGGGGCGGAGCCGAGGCCGAGCACGTCCAGCTGTGCGAGCAGCTCGCGGCACTGGGCCGCCGAGATCCACTGCCCGTCCAGCTCCGCGGGCGCCGCGCCGGGCGGCGCGTCGGCCCGCAGCGAGGGCAGCGCGGCGTGGATGTGCAGTTGCGCGGTCACGGGCGGCCGGCTGGTGTCCCAGGGCCGCAGGACGAGGTCGAGCGCGGCTGCCGAGCGGAGCACGCCCATCGGCCGGTCGTCCCCGTCGGCGCGCATCCACCGGGCGTACTGGTCGACCGCGTCGCGGGCCGCGTGCACGGCGGGCAGCGGACCCTCGACGACCAGCCGCCCGAGGTCGTCGGCGGTGCGCTCGACGTGCACGTCGGCCCGACGCTCGGCCTCCTTCCGGCGGCGTTCCTTGGCGTCGGCGTCCAGCCGGTACAGGTGGTAGCGGGCGCGGTCGGCCAGCCGGCCCGGCGGGCACTGCTCGGCTCCCGGCAGCACCCGGGCCTGGACCCCGGCGGCGACCTCGTCGTCGGCGTCCTCCAGCAGGTCGAGCAGGATGCGCGCCTTGCGCACGGTCAGCCGCCCCGCGTACAGCTCCGACCAGGTCGCGGTGAGCTTGGTGGTGAGCAGCAGCGACTCGGCGGCGAGCCGGCCGGCCTCGGCCTCCGAGCAGTGCCGGATGAGCGCCAGTTCGGTGACGAAGTCGTCGGACACGTCGGCGAGCGCGGCCGGGCGCATCGCCCGGGAGTCCGGCCCCGGCCCGCCCCGCGGCCCGAAGGCGGTGTCGCGCTCGACCGAGCGCCGGCGCGCCAGCTCCGCGATCGTGGCCGCCTGCCGGGCGTGCTCGCGGGCCACGTGGGCGTCGGCCGACCAGATGTCGCAGACCAGCTCCAGCTCGGCCGACTGCCGCGACACCACGTCCGCGGGCAGGACGGGCACCGGCTCGCCCTCCACCGGCGGCCGCGGCAGCCCTCCGTCCTCCATGCCCGCACGCTAACCGGCACCACCGACAGTTCCCGCAGGTCAGCGCGGTCCCGGGTCAGACGTCGTCCACCGCGCGCACGGCCGCGCGGAAGGCATCGGCGCACGCGTCGACCGCGGCCAGCGCGTCATCCGTGAGCTCCCTGCGGAGACCGCGTTCGGCGTGCCCGTGGCGGATGAGGTCGCGCAGCAGGTCCGGCGCGCGGTCGAGGTGCGGCGTCGCGTCGTGGACGAACCGCAGGCGCGGATCGAGCAGCCGGCGGACGTTGCGGCGACTCCAGACCAGCGGGTCTCCGGCGCCGTTCGCGATGCCTGCCGCGAGGACCTCGTCGAGGAGCGGGCGCAGGTCGCCGTCCGTCCAGGCGGCCCCGAAGGGGACGGCGAGGAAAGCGGTCGCGATCTCGTCGAGCGCCTCCTCCGAGAGGTCGCGGAGCACGCGGTCCTGACCGCCCGCGGGCAGCAGCGACAGCATCCACTCGACCAGTGGGCGCGATCCGGCGAGGGCTTCGGACCCGACCGGGACGAGGCCACGGTCCAGCGCGGCGAGGGCCGCGGTGATGCGGGCACGGGCGTCGGCGGGAGGGATGTCGCGTACGCGGGCGTCCGGGTCCTCGTCCTCGACCAGCATCGGGACCACCGATGCGGGCTGCGCCGGGCGATGAACCCGTCGCGACGGCGCCGAGGTCGTCGCTGATGCGGACGACGGCGGTGAGGGGGTGACCGCCGGGCACGGTGGCGCCGATCAGGAGGTCGTCGGCGCCCCGGAACACCGTGCCGATCTCGATGGCCCGGTCTACCGGCTCGGTGCGGTCGAGCTCCGCGAGCCACCGCGGCAGCACGTGCCCTCGGTCGGCGATCTCGCGACGCACCCGCCGGCGCAGGTCGATGTCGACGGTCAGCGTGGCGATCGCCAGCAGCGCGGCGGACGTCTCGACCCGGTCGGCCGCGGAGAGGCCGCGGACCATCTCGTCGAGCGAGGCGGCCGGGTCGTCGGCACCGGCCGCTACCGCGAGCAGCCGACCGACGGAGCCCAGGAGCAGTCCGGGCGTGGGCGAGTCGACGCCCTCGCGCAGGACGGCCAGCAGGTCCGTCCCGGTCGACGCCTGCTTCTGCTGCGGTCGGCGGGGCACGGCTCGCTTCCTGCTCCTCGGCACCGGGCGGACGCTACTGCGGCCCGCCGACCCCGCCGGTCTGCCGGCTGTGGACAGCGCGACGGCCCGGGCTGTTCCCGAGCCCGCAGCGGTTCACCGAGCACTACCGGACGCCGATCGAGCGGGGCGGGGACCAGGAGCGGCTGGCCGCGCTGCGCCGCCGCGTCCGGCCGCTGATGCGCCGCCGCACCGACGAGCAGGTCGCCGCCGAGCTGCCGCCCGAGCAGGAGCAGGTGCTCGAGGTGGTGCTCGACCCCAGGCACCGCAAGGTCTACGACACCCACCTGCAGCGGGAGCGGCGCGAGGTGCTCGGCCTCGTCGACGACCTGCCGCGCAACCGGTTCACCGTCTTCCGGTCGCTCACCCTGCTGCGGCAGCTCGCCCTCGACGCGTCGCTGGTCGACGAGGCCTACGCCGGGATCCGGTCGAGCAAGGCCGACGCCTTCCTCGAGCACCTGCAGGAGGTGGTCGCCGAGGGGCACCGCGCGCTGGTGTTCAGCTCCTTCACCGGTTTCCTGGGCACGGTGCGCGGCCGGCTGGACGCGGCGGGGCTGCCCTACGCCTACCTCGACGGCCGCACTCGCGACCGGCAGCGGGTGGTCGACGGGTTCCGCGACGGGCGCGCCCCCGTCTTCCTCATCGGCCTCAAGGCCGGCGGGTTCGGGCTCAACCTCACCGAGGCCGACTGCGTGTTCGTGCTCGACCCGTGGTGGAACCCGGCGGCCGAGGCGCAGGCCGTCGACCGCACGCACCGGATCGGCCAGGACAGGACGGTGATGGTCTACCGGCTGGTGGCCGCGGACACCATCGAGCAGAAGGTCCTGGCCCTGCAGGAGCGCAAGCGCGACCTGTTCACCCGGGTGATGGACGACGAGGACGGCGCGATGTCCGGTGCGCTGACCGCCGAGGACATCCGCGGGCTGTTCGCCTGAACCTGCCGGCGGCCCTCTGCAGGTGACCGCGCCGGGCTCGCGAGGCACGGAGCAGAGGGGTGTGTGCCTCAGACCCGGACGACGTGGAGCTCGCTGAGGTCGGCGAGCACGTCGAAGTCGGCGTCCTGGCTGACGACCGGCACGTCGTGGGCGAGCGCGGTGGCGGCGATCCACGTGTCGTTGACGTCCACCCGCCGGCCCGATCGGGCAAGGCGAAGACGGAGCTCCGCCCATGCGTCGGCAACGGCTGCGTCGATCGGCAGGGGATTCAGGTCGGCGACGGTCTGCAGGGTGGTGAGGCGGCGCGACCGCGCCGACAGGTCGGCGGCGGCCAGGACGCCCGCGCGAAGTTCCCCGTAGGTGATCACCGAGACGGCGACCTCGTCGGGCAGTCGTGCGACGTCGAGCCCCCGGTCCTCACGGGCGATGAACACGCTGGTGTCCAGCAGGCCGCGGGTCACTCGATGGGCCCGAGCTCGTCCGTTCCGCCGGAGAGCGCGCGCAGCTCGTCGCCGAGCGCGGGATCGGCCTGGATGGTGCTGAGCCGTTCGACGAGGAGGGAACTCCTCGTCCAGTGTGGACGGTGCGCGCGGAGCGGCCCGAGTTCTGCGACCGGCTCGCCGTTGACCGTGATCTGCACGGACTCACCCGCCGCCGCGCGGCGCAGCACGCCGGCGGTGTCGTTCCGCAGCTCCCGTGACGCGACCTTCACGGCTACGACCGTAGCACATCTGTAGCCGTACAGGGGGATGCCGCGACCATCACGGTTCCGCTGCCCTGCAGCCGCGCGCCCGGCGGGTCAGGACACCGCGGCCGCGGACGTCCAGCGGGCCACCAGCCGGGGCAGCAGCTCGGCGCCGGCCGCGACGGCCAGCGCGAAGACGAGCACGACCCCCCACGACACCGGGTCCAGCGGGGTGCAGCCGAAGAACCGGCTCAGGCCTGGGGTCTGGACGACGACCCCGAGCACGGCCAGCGACCCGGCGACCGTGGCCAGCACCAGCGGGCTGCGGCGTCCCGACCACGCCGTCTGCGCCAGCTGGGTGGTGATCAGCGCGGCCAGGCCCATCGTGCTCGCCCGCCGGGGCAGCACCAGACCGGTCGCCCGGCCGACGACCCACGCCCCCGTGGCGCCGAACGCGGTGGCGGCGCCACGCACGAGCACCATGCGGCGCACGGCGCCGGTGAACCCGCGGTGCGGCCCGGCGCGCAGCACGGCGGCGAGCGGGTGGTCGGCGAGCGGGCCGTCGTCGGAGCCGTTGCCGTTGCCGCCGCGCCCGTTGCCGTTGGCGGTCCGACGCGGGGCGGCGACCGCGACGGCCAGCGCCGGGAACATGTCGGTGAGCAGGTTGACCAGCAGCAGCTGGCGGGTGTTCACCGGCGACCGGCCGCCGACGGCCGCGCCGAGCACGGTGAACGCCACCTCGCCGGCGTTGCCCCCGACCAGCACCGACACCGCGTCGCGGACCCGCGACCACATGGCGCGGCCCTCGGCGACCGCGTCGACGAGCCGGGTGAGGTCCAGGTCGGTGAGCACCAGGTCGGCGGCGGTGCGCGCGGCCGGGGACTCGGCGCCCTCGACACCGACGCCGACGTCGGCCAGCCGGATCGCGGCGGCGTCGTTGACCCCGTCGCCGGTCATCGCCAGCGTCGCCCCGGCCCGCCTCAGCGCGGAGACCAGCGTGACCTTCTGCTCGGGGGAGAGCCGGGCGAAGACGGCGGCGTCGCGCACCATCCCGGCCCGCTCGGACTCCGAGGCCCGGGCCAGCTGGGCGCCGGTGACCACCCGGTCGGCGTCCGGCACCCCGGCCCGCGCGGCGATGGCGCCGGCGGTCTCGGGGTGGTCGCCGGTCGCCACGACGACGCGGATCCCGGCGGCCCGCAGCTGCTCGATCGCGCGCACCGAGGACTCCCGCAGCGTGTCCGACAGCCCGACCAGCCCGCGCAGGGTCAGCCCGCCGGCGACCTCCTCCAGGTCGTCGGGCACGCCGTCCACGTCGCGGTCGGCCACGGCCAGCACCCGCAGCCCGTCGGCGGCCAGCTCCCGCACCCGGTCGCGGACGTCGTCCGGGGCGCCCTCGCAGCGGCGCAGCACCACCTCGGGCGCCCCCTTGACCATGAGCCGGCCGTCCCGCACCGCCGCGGAGAAGCCGCGCCCGGTGGCGAAGGCCAGGCCGGCGTCGGGCGGGCCGGTCCAGGCGTCGCCGGCGGCCTCCAGCACGGCGCGGTCGGTCTCGTGCGCGTCGTCGTGGCCGTTGCCCATGCCGGCGGCGGCCAGGCGGAGCAGGTCCTCCTCGCCGCCGCCGTCCAGCGGGACCAGCCGGGTGACCTGCAGCCGGTTCTCCGTCAGCGTGCCGGTCTTGTCGAAGCAGACGGTGTCGACCCGGCCGAGCGCCTCCAGCACCCGCGCGCTGCGCACCACGGCACCGTGCCGGGACAGCCGCCGGGCCGCGGCCTGCTGGGCGACGGTGGCGACCAGCGGCAGCCCCTCGGGCACCGCGGCGACGGCGACGGCGACCCCGGAGGCGACCGCCTCCCGCAGCGGGCGGCCCCACAGCACGCCGAGCCCGGTGACGGCCGCGCCGCCGGCGAGGGTGAGCGGCAGGACCGAGCGGGTCAGCTCGGCCAGCCGCGCCTGGACGCCGGCCGGCGGGGCGGCGCCCCCGGCGGCGCGGGCCGCGCGCCCGGCCTGGGTGGCGTCCCCGACCGCGACGACGACCGCCCGGCCGGAGCCGGCCACCACGGTCGTGCCGTCGAAGACCATGCAGGTGCGGTCGGCGACCGGGGCGCCCGGCGTCGGCTCGACCGACTTGGCGACCGCCAGCGACTCCCCGGTCAGCCCGGACTCGTCGACCTCCAGGTCCACCGCCTCCAGCAGGCGGGCGTCGGCGGCGACGACGTCCCCGGGCTCGAGGTGGACGACGTCCCCGACCCGCAGCGCGGTCGCGGGCACCTCCTCGACCCCGCCGTCCTGCGCCCCGCCGCGGACCTCGCGGCGCACGCAGCGGTCCTGCTCGAGCAGCAGCGCCTCCAGCGACGTCTCCGCGCGCAGCCGCTGCAGCCCGCTGACCAGGGCGTTGACCACCGTGACGCCGCCGACGAGCAGGGCGTCGACGCTCTCGCCGAGCACCGCGGTCGCCGCCGCACCGGTGCCGAGCACGGGGGTGAGGGGATCGGCGAGCTCGGCGGCGACGGTCCGGCCGAAGCGGGCCGGCAGGCGGACGACGGGCAGCGCGGCCACCCGGGCCCCGGCGTGCCGGAGGCGCGAGTCGCGGTGGTCGGGTCCCGGTGCCGCGGGCAGCCGGCGCAGCACCTCGTCGGGCTCGAGGGCGTGCCAGGGGGTGTGCACGGTCGGCGGGGGAGCGGGGCGGCGGCCGGCGCGGGCGCCCGCCCAGGTGCCGGTGACCATCGTCGTGAGGGTCGCCCACTTGCTGGGGGTGGTGGCCCGCTCCTGGCCGTAGGTCGGGCTGCCGACGGCGGCGAGCAGGCCGCCGAGCACGTTGCCGGTGAGCGCGGTGGCGACCGAACGCCGGCTGGCCGCCTTCGCGTCGGCGGTCGCGGCCACGATCCGGCAGGCGTCGGCCAGGCCCGGCGCGGTCACCAGGTCGGCGCCCCACGCCGGCGCGCGGCCCTCGATGACCGGGGCGACGGCGACGTCGGCGGCGATCAGCGCGGGGCCGTCGGTCGCCGAGACCAGCAGGACGCCGCGGCCCTCGGTCTGCAGCCGCCGGACGGTCTCGACGAGCGGGTCGTCGGTGACCTCGTCGGCGAGCCCGGCGAGGTCGGCCGCGCCGGCGTGCCGGGTGAGGACCAGCCGGGCGCCGACGTCCGCCGCGGTGGTGAGCAGCGCCTCGGCGTGCGGGTCGAGCCCCTGGGCGATGATCGCGGTACCGACGCGGCGGCGGCCCTGCAGCAGCGAGCGGACCTCGGCGCCGGGTGCGCCGTCCGACGTCCGGGGCGGGCCGAGCCGGAGGCCGTCGTCCCGGTCGCCGGTGGACCGGTCGCCGGTGGACCGGTCGCCGGTGGAGAGGAGGGAGGTGGCGGCGGTCCAGACGGCGGCGTCGTCCCACCCGTCGGCCTCGGCGGTGGCCTCGACGACCGCGGGCGGGCCGGTGCACAGCGCGGCGGCGTCGACGACCACGGCGTCGATGCGGTCGAGCCGGCGGTAGGCCGAGCCCTCCATGGGCAGGACGCCCCGCCGGGAGAGCAGCAGGTCCAGCGTGGCGGCGAAGGACTCCCGGCCCTGGACGGCCGCCCGCGGGGTGAGCGCCTTGAGCAGGTCGGCCGAGCGGCCGGGGCTGCGGGTCAGCGGCAGCAGGGCCAGCGCCAGGGCGAGCTCGGTGGGGTCGAGGCGGTCGCGGTAGCGCTCGACGGGCCCGGGGGACATCGGGACCGGCCGCGACCGGGGCGGCGGGAGCGGCTCGGCGGCGTCGTCGTCCGGCTCGGGAAGGCACAGCTCGCGCTCGCGGCGGCCCCAGACCCGGCGGCGCTCGCGCACCTCGAGGGCCTGCTGCACCGCCGACACGGCGTTGAGCGCCGGCACGGTGGGGCTCTGGGTGAGCGCGTGCAGCAGGGCGCTGGTGCCGGCGAAGACGAGGTCGGTGCCGATCGGGCCGATGCGGTGGGCCAGCCCCCGCTTGAGCCACTGCTGGGTGTCGAGCAGCGCGGTGAGCAGCGTGACGTGCCGGGGCAGCGGCGGGATCGGCAGGTAGCGGCCGGCCAGCGAGACGCCGACGGAGGCCAGGTCGATGCCGGCGGCGACGAGCGCGGCCAGCAGCGGCTCGAGGTCGGCGGGGTGGTCGGGGCGCTGGGGGAAGACGCCGGTGCCGCCGCGGGCCTGCTCGATCTCGGTGACGACGCCGACGACGTCCTCGAGGCCGACCCGCTTGGTGTCGACGGCGACCAGGACCCGGCCGACGACGTCGTTGACGGTGGCCCACTGGACGCCCTCGAGCCGCTCGAGGTGGCGGAGCAGGGAGCGGCGGGCCTCGTCCGGCTGCTCGTCGGCGGGTTCCGCGATCTCGACCTGGACGCGGTCGCGGTCGGCCCAGACCCGGCGGGTGTGCCGGGTCGTCGGCGACTCGACCATGCCCCGGGCCGCGTCGAGCAGGTCGTGCAGGTGGCCGTTCGGCAGCGGGTCCGCGCCGGTGACCAGCGTGCCGACGGCGCGGGTGCCGGCGACGGTCGCCCGGTGCGCGACGTGGAGGGTCCCCCGGGCCGCCCGCGTGGTGGTCCCGGTCAGCAGGCCGGCGCCGGAGACGACGGGCGCAGCGGCGAGGGACGCGGCGCCGACCCCCAGGAGTACGGCGTCCCGCGCAGCGCTGCGCAGACCGCGGAACACGGGCCCACTCTCCCCCATCCGACCGGCGGGTAAACGGAACCGGAACGGCTGGGAAACAGGCTACCGGGGAGTGGGACTTCCGGGGGCCGTGGTGGAATGCCTGCGGATGGTTCTCCGCCGGCCGGCGACGGCGCCGGCCGCTCGACGTGAGGTGGGCGCGTGGCTGCTGGTTCCGGTTCCGGTGAGGTGCTGCTCGAGGTGGACGGCGGCGTTGCGGTGGTGACGCTCAACGCGCCGGACCGCCGCAACGCGCTGACGCCGGGGATGGCCCGCGAGCTGATCGGGCTCTTCGACGAGGTCGACGCGCGGTCCGACGTCGGCGCGCTCGTGGTGAGGGCGGTCGGGAGGTCGTTCTGCGCCGGCGGGGACATCGGGACGCTCACCTCCGCCGGCAAGGACCCGGCCGAGCCGGCCGCCTACGAGGGGATGTCGTCGATCTACGACTCCTTCTACCGGCTGGGGCAGGTGCGGGTGCCGACGGTCGCGGCGGTGCGCGGCTCGGCGGTCGGTGC
The DNA here is from genome assembly GCF_054049955.1 of Geodermatophilus sp. SYSU D00758. NCBI lineage: Bacteria > Bacillati > Actinomycetota > Actinomycetes > Geodermatophilales > Geodermatophilaceae > Geodermatophilus > Geodermatophilus sp. SYSU D00758. Next base: position 146,954 of record NZ_JBJGYK010000006.1, on the reverse strand, counting down.
CGGGATGAACATGCTGCTGGCGACCGACCTGCGGATCGTGGCCCGCGACGCCCGGCTGCTGTGCGGGTTCCTCAAGCGCGGCATGCACCCGGGCGGCGGGCACTTCGTGATCCTCTCCCGGCTGATCGGCCGGGAGGCCGCCGCGGCGATGGCGATCTTCGGCGAGGAGGTCGACGGGACCCGCGCCGCCGAGCTGGGGCTGGCGTGGGAGGCCGTGGACGACGCCGCCGTCGAGGACCGCGCCGTGGAGCTGGCCGCCCGCGCCGCCGCGGACCCGGAGCTGGCACGGGTGGCGGTGGGCAACTTCCGCAGGGAGACGGTCAACGGCGCGGTGAGCTGGGAGGTCGCCTCCCAGTTCGAGCGCCCGGCGCAGATGTGGTCGATGCGCCGCTCCGCTCAGGGTTGACGCCGTCCGGGCCGGGGCCCGCCGCCCCGGCCCGGTGCCGGCCGCTCACGGCCGGGGTGCGGCGTCAGGCGCGGGCGTACGTCTCGGCCGTCTTGCTCTCGAACTCCAGCGCCACGACCGGCTCGTCGCCCAGGACCCAGGCGTCGTGGCCCGGCTCCAGCCGGTAGACGTCGCCGGCACCGAGGTCGGTCTCGGTGCCGTCGTCGGCCCTGATGTGGATGCGGCCCGACATCACGTAGCCGAGGTGGGCGGCCTGGCAGCTCTCCGTGCCGACCACCGGCTTGATGCAGTCCGACCACCGCCAGCCCGGCTGCAGGGTGATGCGGCCGACGGTGGCGTCGCCCAGCTGGACGACGTCCATCCGGGTCTTCTCCGGGGTCCGGGACTCGTCGGGACGGTCCACGTTCTTGCTCTCGATGCCGGCCATCGCTGGTCCTCCCTCGCTCTCCAACGCAGAACCCGAGGTGACCGGGCCACGCCCCCGAACGGCGGGAAAGCCCTGCGGCGTCGGGCGACGTCGCCCGGCCGACTCGAAGCGTCCTCGCACCCGGCCCGAGGATCAACACGTCCGGTCCCGATCCGTCGTCGATCCCGCTTGTGTCGCTGCGTGTTCCGTTCGTGACATAGGGCAGCTAGCGTCCGCCCGTGTGAGCGCCGTCCCGACGCCCCTCCTGCCCGACCCCCGACCCGCCGTCGCCGAGCCGGCTCGGCTCGCGGCGATCGGCAGCTACCGGCTCGGCGGCCACGCCGGCCTCTCCGACCTCGACGCCGTGGTCGTCCACATGGCCCGCGCCGTCGGCGCCCCCATCGCGGTGATCAACCTCGTCGGGCCGGACGAGCAGTGCTTCCCCGCCGAGCGCGGCGTGGGAGCGCCGTACTCGACAGTCCCCGACGAGCTCTCCTTCTGCGCCTACGTGGTGGCCCTGCGAGCGCCGCTCCAGGTGCCCGACGCCGCCGACCACCCGGTCTTCCGCGACAACCCGGCCGTGGTGGCCGGCGCGATCCGGTCCTACCTCGGGGTGCCGCTGATCGACGAGGACGGTTTCGTCCTCGGGTCCCTCGGGGTCTTCGACGATGCCCCGCGGGAGTTCACCCCCGCCGACCAGGAGGTGCTGGAGGTCCAGGTCCGGCTGGTGCGCAGCGTGCTCTCCCTGCGCCGGCAGGTGGCCGCGCACCGCTGGGACGTCGGGCTGCTGGCCGCGCAGGGGAGGACGCTGGAGGCGGTCGCGACCGGGCTGCCGCTCGAGGACGTCCTGGACGTGCTCGCGGAGTCGGTGCGCGGGCTGGCGGCGGAGGCCTCCGACGAGCAGCAGCTGCGCCTGCAGGAGGCGGTGGACCGGCTGACCGCGGTCGCCACCCAGGCCGACGGCTCGCGGCAGGCGCTGCTCCGGGCGGCCCGGCAGGACCCGCTGACCGGGCTGGCCAACCGCGGTCACCTCCTCGACGCCGGGCGTGCCGCGCTGTCGGTCGGGGGCGCGGTGCTGTTCGTCGACGTCGACCGGTTCAAGGAGGTCAACGACCGCGGCGGGCACGCGGTGGGGGACCAGCTGCTCACCCGCCTGGCCGGCCGGCTGCGGAGGTGCGTGGTGGACGCCGTCCCCGGGGCGGTCGTGGGCCGGCTGGGCGGCGACGAGTTCGCCGCCGTCCTGCCCGGGGTGGACACCGCTTCGGCCGAGGCGCTCGGGACCCGGCTGGCCGTCGCGCTCGTCGAGGAGGTCGAGGTGGGGCGGCGGACCGTGCGGGTGTCGGCGTCCATCGGGCTGGCCATGGCCCCGGCCGGGAGAACGCTGGAGGAGGCCCTCTCGGCGGCGGACCGGGCCATGTACGGCGCCAAGGAGCGCGGCCGCGGCGTCCTGCACGTGGTGGAGCCCGCGGACCTGCCGGCGTAGGAGGTCCGGCCCGCCGGCACCCAGGCCGGGTCCGGCGGGCCGCCGCCGTCCGTCAGACCGTTTCCGGCACCCGCAGGTGGGCCAGCGCCACCTCCATCTCGGCGACGTCGGCGACCTCCGCGCGCATCGCCGCGGTGAACTCCCCGCGCAGGCCGCGGGCCTGCTCGCGGGCCGCCTCCATGGCCGCCGGGCTCTCGAACGCGACGGTGCCGACCGCCTGGCCGTTCCGCCGGTCGACCATCAGGCTGGTCCCGCGGAAGCCGGGCATCTCCTCCAGCCTCGGCATCAGGCTCATCCGGAACCCGTCGACGAGCTCGTCCATCCGCGACGGGTCCATGAGCACCCAGGTGAGGCGCGCGCCGCCGCCGTCCCCGGTGGGGCGCATCCGGTGCAGGACGGCGATCTCCCACTCCTGCACCTCCGGCTCGCCGCCGAAGGTCTGCACCAGGCGCTCGCGCATCGGGTGGATGCGCTCGGCGCTGGCGCGCATGGCCTCCTCGTCGCGCCAGGCCGACGTCGCGATGCAGCGGCCGGTGCCGCGCTCGACGAGCATCGACAGGCCGATGCAGCCGTCCATCCCCTGGATGGCGGGCATGGCCTCGTCGCGCATGTAGGCGATGCCGTCGTCCATGGCCGACGGGTTGCCCCGGATGGTGGTGGATCGGGCGTGCATACCACCGCTCCTCTCCTGTCGGCGGCGACGCCCCTGCGGCCCCGCCGCACGGTCCAGGGTCCTCGGGTGCCCCTCGGGGGACAACGGTCGGGCCCGGTCAACCTTTGACGTAGGACAGCTTCTCGGCGATCCGGCCGTCGCGGACGCGGAACAGGTCGATGCCGCGCACGTGCCCCTCCCCGCCGTCGCCGGCCGGCCACCGGTAGACCCAGCGGACGGCGGCGCGGTCGCCGAGCACGACCACCTCCTCGGCGTCGATCCGGCCGCCGGGGGTGCTCGTGAACAGCTCCTCCCACGCCGTGCGGACCGCGGCCCGGCCCTCGTGGCGCTCGCCGTCGGGTGGCGAGGTGGACTCGAAGACGCAGTCGTCGGTCATGGCGGCCATGACCGCGTCGACGTCGTGCCGGGCGAACGCCTCGTTGAAGCGCTCGACCGCTTCCCGCGTGCCCTCGGTCATCGCTGCCTCCCGTCGGGGGTCCACTCGAGCCAGGCGGCGCCGGGGTGGGCGCGGCCCAGCAGTTGCTCTTGGCGCTCGCCGGCGCGGAAGCCGACCCGGCCGAGCACGCCGAAGACGCGCTCCTCCTCGAGCCACGACGGCGGGACGTCGAGGCCCTGCACGGTGCCGGTGGGGGCCGGGCCGAGGAGGACGAGCGGGTCGACCGACAGCCACTCGAGGTCTCGGCTGCGGCCGGCCTCGTCGACCCCGGCACGGAAGGCGGCGAGCCGGTCGGGCGGCAGGAAGACGTGCACGTAGGTGTCGACGAGGACGAGCAGCGCGTCGGGCGGGGTCCGCTCGACCACGGCGGGCAGGACGTCGACCAGGTCGCCGCGCAGGGTGGTTGCGGGGTTCTGCCTGGCGATGTCGACGGCGGCGGCGAACCGGGTGACGGCGTCCACCTCGGGCGGCACGCAGGCGGCCAGCCACCGGGCGGTGCCCTCGTCGGCGAGGTCGAGCGGCTCGACGTCGACGCCGAGCCGGGCGGCGATGGCGGGGATCCGTGGCCGGGGCAGCTCGCCGCGCACGTCGCAGGAGAGGTGGACGGGGGAGCGCTCGTCGCCGGCGGTGAGCTCGGTGCCGTCGGGGAGGCGGTAGGTGTAGCGGTAGCGGTCGGGGTGCAGGCCGAGGCCGGCGCCGGTGCCGAGGTCGACGAGGGCGATCGGCCGCGGATCGTCCTCTGCGATCGTGCTCAGGGCGGGGAGCAGGTCGAGGCAGCGGGCGACCTCGTTCATCTGGTAGCGGTGCTGCCGGCACAGGCCTCTCAGGGCCTCGGCCTCGCCGGTCGCGAAGGCGTGCAGCGCGGGGCGGAAGCCGCCGTCCGGCAGGGGCTGGGCGTCGCCGGGGCTCGGGTGGTACTTGGTGAGCTCCGGCGGACCGCGGTCGTCGAGGTGGTACCGGATCGCGGCGCTGAGCAGCAGCGGCGGCAGCCGGTCGGGCGGGATGGCCGCGGCGAGGTCGAGCAGGGCGTCGTCCTCGGCGATCGCGGTGAAGGTGGCGGCGGTCAGCCACCAGCTCGGCGGCGCGCCCGGCGGGGACCAGGCCGCCGCGATGGAGCGGGCCTGCGCGGCGATCGTCGTCCGTGGATCGGCGTCCACGTCGGCAGGCTCGTCGCTGGTCGCAGGGCGGTCAACGGGTCCGGGCGCGGGCGAGGCAAGCTCCCAACCGTCCGGCGCGGTGCCGCCCGTGCCTGCAATGCGGCCACCACCTTGCTATCCCTACAATGGATAGTAGTTTCCACCATTGTCTCTTCCGCTCGGAGGGGCAGGCCCGTCTCCTGGCGGAACTGTTCCTGTCCGGAGTCGACGAGCTCAACCTGAACGAGCTCGCGGCGCGGGCCGGGCTGGCCTATGCCACCGTGCACCGGGAGGTGGGTCGGCTGCTCGAGGCGGGGCTGCTCAGCGAGCGGCGGGTCGGCCAGGCCCGGCTCGTCCGGCCCGACCCCGCGTCCCCGCTGACCCGGCCGGTCCGGGACCTGCTGCTGGTCGCCGCGGGGCCGGTCCCGCTGCTGGCCGCCGAGCTGCGGGACATCGCCGGCGTGCGGGCCGCGTTCCTCTACGGCTCGTTCGCCGCCCGGATGCGTGGCGAACCCGGGCCGGCGCCCGATGACATCGACGTCATGGTGGTGGGCGACCCCGACCCGATGGCGGTCTACGACGCCTGCCGGCGGGTCGGCGACCAGGTCGGCCGGGAGGTCAACGCGACGATCATGACCCCCGACGAGATCGAGGAGCCCAGCGGCTTCCTCACCCAGGTCCGGCGCAGCCCGACCGTGCCGATCATCGGGGACCTGCCGTGGCGGTGACGCCCTTGACGACCGCGCAGCAGCGCGCCGTCGAGGAACTGGTGGCGGCGCGCCGGCTCGAACGGGTCCCGGTCGACGAGCAGCGCTGCGCCGCGTTCCTGGGCCAGGCGGAGACGGCGCTGAGCGACCCGCCCAACGTCACTCACGCGCAGAACAGGTACAACCTCGCCTACGACGCCACGCACGACGTCGGCGAGGCCATGCTCGCGGCGTACGGCTACCGCACCAGGCACGGTCCTGGCCAGCACGACGCCCTCGGTCGTTTCCTGGCCGCCGTCTTCGACACCCCGCCGGAGAACGCCGCGTCCCGGCACGTCGACCAGATGCGTCGGGAGCGCAATCGGCAGCGCTGCAACGCCCAGCCGATCACCACCGCGGCGGCAAGGGCGGCCACGGATGCAGCCTCGACGCTGTTCCACGCCGGCCGGTCGAGGACCCGGACCGGCGGCTGACCTCGTCGCGTGTGGCGCTGCGGCCTCCGGTCGCCGGGCTCGACATGGCGGTCAGGGTGTCGACCTCGAGGGCGACTCCGGGGGGATGAGGGCCGCCCCGCAGGCCGGCCAGAACCGGTCGCCGGCCTGGGCCCGCGCGTGGTCGCACGCCCGCTGCCGCAGAAACGACCGCACCGCGCCGATCGCCACGTCCAGTGCCTGCACCACGCCGAACTTCCCGTCGGCGACCAGCCGGTCGGAGTCGCCGTCTGCGATGTCGAGGACCGGCACCGGGGGGTCGGCCGTCCACGGGTCGATGCCGGGGTCGTCGTCCGGCGCGACCGTCACGCGCCACACGTCGTGCCGCTCCCGCAGGTAGAAGCCGCGCCCGTCGACCGTCCGGCCAGCACGAACGGGGCGGCGCCGACCGCGATCCGGACCTGCACCCCCAGCTCCGCCGCCCGGGCGGCCAGCGCCTGCTCTTCCTCGGCCCGTAGCTGCTCCAGCTCGGGGCGGGTCTCGGCCGGCGAGGCGAACAGCCGCTGCACCGCCGCCTGCCGCTCCTCCGGCGTCTGCTGGCAGCCGCAGCCGGCCTGCCCCGCACCGCCGTGCACGGCGAGGTCCAGCCGCGGATGGCAGCCGCACACGCAGTCGAGCGCGGCCACCGGATCGCGCAGCACGATGCCGTGCTCGGCCAGCGCGGCGGCCATCGCCTCCCGCAGCGGTCGCTCGGTCGCACGGCGCGCCGCCTGCTCGGCACGGAACGCCGCGGCCGACGCCTGGGCAGCGGCCCGCTGCTCGGGTGTCGGCGGCGACCACTGCCGAGGGCGGGGCTCGATGGTCATGCCGGGATGGTGCCGGGCCCGCCCTACGGGAGCACGTGGCTTTCCGATCCTGCGATCACCTCCGGTGCTGAACCCAGTCCGCGACCTGCCGGATGAACTGCTCCACGTCCCGCCGTGCCACCGGCACGGCCGAAGCGACGATCGAGAGGTCTGCACGGGTGTACTCGTGCACGAGGATGTTGCGCAGGCCGACGGCGGCCACCAGAGACCCGGCCAGATCGGCGGTGATCAGGCCGTGCTCGGCCGCACCGCGAACAGCATCGCGGTAGGTCGTCGGAACCGCCGCCGTCTCGGCGCCCAGGACGTGGCTGCACACCGCCACGACGAGGTCCACGGCTTGGGTGAGGGCCCGCTCCACGGCCAGGCGGAGGAGCAGGTCCTGCCGCAGCCGGTCTCCCTCGACCTCTCCGACCAGGCGGAGCGCGCCACCGAGTTCGTCGAGGGAGCGGAGCTTCGCCTGCACCGAGGCGGCGTCGAAGGGACGCGGGGTCACGACTCCGCCATCCGTTGCAGCTCCAGGTCGCGCAGCCAGGCCGTCTCGTAGAACTCCAGCGCCGCGGCCATCTGGGTGCGCGCGAACACGCCGGGCGACGCCTCGTACAGCGGCTGCGCGCCGACGAGCCCGGCGAACCGCGCCGTCGGGGAGGCACCGTCGAGCACCAGCAGGTCGACGTCATCACTGGCGGTCAGGTCCGCGAGGTCACCGACGAGGGCGAGCAGTTCCCGCGTGCCACCGGGCAGGGACACGGCGACGTCGAGGTCCCGGGCGAGCTCCGGGCTGCGGACGGCGCTGCCGAACACCGTGATCAGCCCGATGCCGTACCGGCGTGCGAGCTCGTCGAGCCGGCCGTCGTCGGCGGCGGCACGCAGTCGTTCCAGGGAGTCGGCGACGGGCACGGCCCGAGAGTAGGACGGCGGGGCGCCGTGGACGCCCACCCGGCCTGCCCGGCGACGCCATGAGGAGGCTCGAAGCGCGTCCGGATCGGCGCGGCGTCGACAGCGGGGGAGCGGCAGGGCAGCATCCGGCGACGTGACCGCTCCCGCGCCGCACCGCTTCGTCGCCCACGTCGTCGACGAATCACCCAACAAGATCCACGAGGACGACGTCGCCCGGCGGTACGGGTTCTCGGGGGCGCTGGTCCCCGGCGTCGAGCTGTTCGCCCGGACGACCACGCCGCTGGTGGCGGCCTGGGGAGCCGACTGGCTCTCCCGGGGCCGGATCGACCTGCGCTTCCGGCGGCCCACCTACGACGGCGACGAGCTGCTGGTCGACCTGGCGGACGGCCGGCTCACGGTCAGCGACCCGGCCGGCGAGGTGCGCTGCGTCGGTTCGGCCGATCCGAAGGTCGACCGTCCCGACCTCAGCGGGTACCGGCCGGTGCCCGCGCCGGCCGAGGTGGTGGCCGACCCGGTCGTCGGCCCGCTGGGCAGCGTCTCCGAGGCGGGCACCGTCGAGCACAACGAGTGGTACATCGAGGCGATCGGCGAGCCCCTGGACCTGTACCGGGAGGAGGCGCTGGCCCACCCCGGGCTGCTGCTGCGGCTGGTCAACGAGCTGCTCATGCAGAACGTCGCCCTGGGGCCGTGGATCCACACCTCCAGCGACTGCCGTTTCCTCGGCCTCGCCCGGCTGCCGGCGGAGCTGACCGCGCACGGGCGGGTCACCACCGTCGGCCGCCGAGGTAGCCACGACGAGGTCCGCTACGACGCGCTGGTGCTGGCCGGCGACGAGCCGGTGCTGCAGGTCCACCACACCGCGCTGTACCGGCTCGAAGCGGCCTGATCCCGGGTGGTGCACCCACGCGGGCGCCGCGGGCGTCAGCCGGGGGGAGTCGGCGAGGTTCTCACCCTTCTCCCGCTGAGGTGACACGTACGATCCCCCCATGGGCACCCCTGCGCCCGAGCCGGTCGGCGCCGATGAGCAACTGGTGCGCGCCCATGCTCAGGAGCTCGTCGCCCTGGCCGCCGAGCACGGCATCCACGACCTGCGGTTCGCCTCGCCCGGTCGCCTGCTCGGCCGGGTCGATCCCGACCGCGACGCCCTGGACATGGCCGAGTTCGCGGTCGCGGCCGGGCACCTGCTCGGCGCCGAGGTGTCGCTGCTGTCCGACGCCGTGCTGAGCAAGCCGAACGTCTCTGCTGACCTGCTCAACGCTCGCTCCTTGTGACGGGCCCGATCCGGCCTGAGCGACGGACGCTGCTCGAGCTCGATGCACTGCTCGAGAAGCTCGAACAGTTGGCCGCCGAAGGTGATCGGGAGCTCTACGACGCGGACGAGCGGTACCGCTGGGTGATCCACCGGCTGTGGATCGCTGCCGGCAACGAGGCCGCCGTTCTCGAGCAGTCGACGCACGACCAGACATGGAGCGCCCTGCCAAGATTGCGCAACGAGCTCGCCCACCAGCGGCTTCCCGACATCGACGAGGACGCGGTATGGCGGATGACCGCAGTTCGGCCGACATCCTTGCGCGCCAGGGTCCGTGAGCTGCTGCGCTGAGTTTCCCGGCAGGTGAGGTGGTGGGAGAGGCCGCCGGGTCGCTGGTCGGGGGAGGACCACGTCGATTCGCGCCCGGTCGACGTCGCGGCACGACCGCGCTTCGATCATGAACCTCGTGAGGCGACACGCCGGGCCCGCTCGGGATGTCGGTTCCCGGACTTCATGATCGCGCGGGAGGGCGGCGGGAAGCGGGGGCGGTCGGGCCTGCGGTGGGCGCGACCGCGGACGTCCACCTGCGCGGAGGCTGCTCATGGTGGAAGACCTCGTCGAGCGCGCCGGTGAGCTCAAGCGGCAGCTGGTGGAGTTCTCGGAGCGGCCGCGCTACGCCCGGGCGTTCAGCGCCATGATCGCCGAGCAGGACGAGCCCGTCGTGGCCGGGGACGAGAACGGCCTGGTCCTGCTGTGGGACTCCTTCCTGCTCGAGCACCGGCTGCAGGACGGCCGCACCGTGGTCGAGCACTTCGTCGACGCCCACCCCGACCTCCCGCCGGGGGAACGGCAGATGCTGCTCGGCTGGCGCGACGTGGTCCCCGGCGTGTTCGAGGTGGAGCTCCGTGACCGGGACGCGCTGACCGTGGTCAACCTCGTCGACGACCTGACCTACCGGGTGCGGTCGACCAGCGGCCCGTCGGTGTTCCGCCGGACGCCGAAGCGGTCGTTCCTGCTCGCCCGCCTGGTCGCGGTCGGCGACGAGTGGGTGTTCAGCGGGCCGGTGGACGTGCTGCGACCCGCCGAGCGGGCGCTCGCCGCGCACGTGGCGCTGGACATGTCGCTGCGCTCACCGGAGGTGGCGCTGCGCAACCCGGAGAAGCTGGCACAGGCGTGGGAGCTGCAGCGCGAGGAGCGGCAGCGATTCATCCGGTTCTTCGGCACCGACCTGGTGGTCGTGCCCGGGGAGCAGGCGCAGCAGCGCCTCGACGAGTTCTACCGGGCTCGGCAGGAGGAGATCCTGCGAGAGCACCCGGAGGCGGCGCGCCGGGCGGGCGGGGCTCCCGCCCCCGTCATCGAGCTCCCGCCGGACCTGGTCGAGTGCGAGACCGTGGCGTTCATCTACGACGAGGACGACGGGATGGACTTCCTCGCCGAGTTCGGCCTGGTCGCCGACGCGTTCGCGAACCCCGACCTGCTGCGCCGCCGGCGGCACCGGGAGACGGTGCTGTCGTACCTGCACGACGACACCGTCGCGCCGATGGTGCTGCGCCGGCTGGCCGACCGGGACCCGGAGACCGCGAGCACCGTCGTCCGCCGGCTCATGAAGCGACCGCGGTTCGACTGGGCCAGGGACGGGGAGGAGCTGCTGCGCTCGCTCAAGCCCGACCACGTCGCGCGGGCTCCGCTGCCCACCGTCGCCCCGGTGGGCGAGCGGCTGTCGGCCCTCCTCGGCGGGGGACGGTGAGCCGCGCTCCGCGCTGCCAGCGGGGAAACGGTGGGAGGCAGCCCTCGTGACCGGACGCGGACGACGGAGGCGCCGATCCGGTGCCAGGTCAGGGCGCGACGGGGTTGAGCCAGGTGAGCCCGGGGAACCGGGCGAAATCAGAGTCGGCGCTGACGACGGCCAGCCCGTGCTCGAGGGCGAGGGCGGCGAGCGCCGCGTCACTGACCAGGTTGCCGCGCAGGTCGAGGTCGCGCACCAGCCTGCCGAGGATGTCGCCGTACCCGCGGCCCGGTTGCGGCACCCACGCGGCGGGGGCATCGAACCAGTCGGTGACGAACGACCACGCGTCGGCGGGGAGCAGCGGAGCCGACATGGCCCGCGGGTGGGTGGCGATGCGCACGAAGGCCAGGAGCGACTGCCACGGCAGCCCGACCCGGGGCGAGCCGTTGAGCGCTCCTCGAGCCGGCTCCGGGCGGCGGCGGCGTGCGCGCGGGACCGCTCGTCGACGGCGCAGAGCAGGACGTTGGCGTCGACGAGCATCAGGGGGTCGCTGCGCCGTCGAGCACCTCGAGGGCGTCGGCGACGCTGGAGACGTCGATGGTCACCCCGAGGGGGGCGGTGCGCTGCCGAAACGGCGGCGGGGTCGACTGGGCGAGCAGGCCCCGGCGGATCAGCTCGTTCACCGCCTCGGAGACGCCCAGGCCGCGATCGCGGCGCAGGGCCGCGATGGCCCGGGCGGTGTCGTCGTCGAACTCCACCGTCGTCCGCATGCCGCAATCTCAACACGAGCGTGCGAGCGATCGGGCATGTACGTGTGTGAGTGCGCGGTGGTCATGGCGGCGGACGTCGGCGGCCTGCTGGAGGAGTTCCTGCCGTCGTTCGAAGCGCGGAGGGACGGCGGCTTCCGCGTCGTGGTCGAGGCCCCGGAACTCGGCCCCGAGGACGGCGGTGCCCAGTTCGTGCACTGGAACGACTGACGCCACGGCGCCGCACGGGGGGCGCGGGAGCGGCACACCATGGGCGCGGTGCGGCGTCCTACCGTCCGTAGCAGCTGCTCGACGAGGACGGAGGATCGCCGGGGCGTGCCGGATCCGGCGCGGAGCGACCTTGAGGGGCCGTGACCGCGCTGGGAACCTGGCGGTGCTCGCCGCCACCGCTCCCGGCCCCGCGCCGGCGTCCGTGACGAACGCGGTTCGAGCGGTGCCCCGAGCCCAACCGGAACGAGGGGAGGCCGACATGAAGTACGTGCTCCAGTGGACCACCCGGCCCCGCGGATCGGGGCAGGAGAACCTGGCGTCCATGAAGCGCTCGCTCGAGGTGTTCAGCAAGTGGACGCCGAGTGCGAACATGCTGCAGTTCGTCGGCCGGGTCGACGGGCGCGGCGGATTCGCCGTCGCCGAGACCGACGACCCGGCTGCCCTGGCCAAGGATTGCGCGATCTTCAGCCCGTTCCTGGACTTCGAGCTGTACCCGGTCCTGGACATCGAGCAGGGGGCCGCCGTCCTGCAGGCCGCCGTGGACTACAACGAGCAGCAGTAGGCCATGGATGACGGACGCCGGGTCCGTCCTCGGAGCCGGCGTTCCTGACCGAGAGGCCGTCCCGGGAGTCGTCCCGGCGCCCGGGACGGCGTCCGGCCAGACCATCCCGCTGTCGGCGTGCACGCCGGTGATGGACGCCGTCGAGCCCGGGGTGGGCATCCTGATCGGACTGTTCCTCTCCGGGGAGGAGCTGGCCGGCGGGTGGCGGCTGGCGGTCGCCGGCGTCGGCGTGGTGGTCGTGCGGGTGGGGATCGTCGTCCTCGACACCTCGCCGCTGACCCACCGCATCCACGAGCAGGACGCGCAGCGGAGGGCGGCCCCGGCCTGAACCGGGCCTGCGCTCAGCGGGCGGTCCGCGCGCCGCGGTTCGGCTTGCTCGCCGGTGGGGAGCCGTGCGCCGCGAGCCAGGCGGCCCGGCGGCGGGCGGAGGCCCGGGCGAGCCAGGCGTCCTGCACCACCTCGGCCAGCTCCTGCCGGGTGAGCTCGCCGAGCCGGCTCGCCTGCACGAGCACCGAGTCGTGTCCGTCGAAGTGCGGGGTGGTGAAGAACGGCGTCGTCGGGTCCTGGACGAGCGCCTGCTTGTCGGCGTCCGACTCGACCCAGAGGACGATCACGTCGGGCAGCCGCTCCCCGGTCCCGGGGTCGACGGCGTCCGGCCGCGGGGTGCGGAAGAAGACGAAGGACTTACCGCCCACCTGGTAGACCGGGTTGCCACGCCCGCCGCGGACGACGGTCACGTGCGGCAGGCCGAGCGCGATCTCGTGCACGTCCTCCACCCGCGCGCGCCGGTCAGCGGCCACGGCGGGCAGCGTAGGGCGCCGCGGCCTGCCCGACGAGGCACGCTGGGCCGCCGCGGCGAGGCACCCGGCAGCCTGTTCCCCGTCCGGCCGGACCAGGCCTGGCCGCCGCTGTTCACACTCTCCGGTCGGCTCGCCGGGAGCCGCACCGGCCCCCGCGGGGGGTCACCGCGCTCCGGGGCGGCCGGCGAGCAGGGCCTCGCCGAGGCGGGCCTGCAGCGTGGCGACGGCGCGGACGGCGACGGGCAGCAGCAGCGCGAAGACGAGGCCGAGGCCGGTGTACAGGGCGATCCGCGCGCCGGCGCCGGTGGAGAGGCCGAGCATCTGCAGCAGGTCCTCGTCGCCGGCCCGGTGCGGCAGCGCCCAGTCCCAGGCGCCGTAGGTCAGGCCGCCGAGCGCGCCGGCCCAGAAGGTGACGGTGACGGCGAAGCCGAGCACGGCGACCGGGAAGCGGACGAGGGCGTACAGCGCGTCGAGCCAGTACCGCCGGTCGCGCAGCGGCGCGGTCAGCCGGGCGAGACCGCCAGCCGGGACGGGCCGGTAGACCGGGCGGGGCAGCGCGCGGCCGAGCACGGCGGGCAGCCAGGCCCGTTCGACCTCGGCCAGCCCGCGGGCGGCGCCCAGGGTGGCGGCGAGGACGGCGACGCCGATCCAGACGACGGCCAGCCCGGCGCCGGCGGCCAGCCCGGTGACCACGACGGTGAGGGCGGCGACGGCCAGCGGGAAGGCGGCCAGCGTGTAGCCGGAGTCGACCAGCAGCTGCCGGAGCCGCCGGGGGCGGGCGGCGGCCGGGGCCGGATGGGCGGGGACGGTGGGGAGGACGGCGGTGTCTGCGGTCATGGCACCACCCTGCTGGCCGGCGGCGCCCTCGCCGATCCCGCCAGCAGGCCGATCGGGTGTCGGGCCAGCCCGACCGCGTGCGGCGCTTCCCGAACGTCAGGCACGCGGGGTGGGCGTCAACGCCGTCCGCCGGACGCCCCGGATGAGGAACCAGAGCGCGAGGCCGACCTCCCCGATCAGGGTGGGGGTCAGCGCGACGACGGCGGCCGCTCCGCCGTAGGAGTCGACGAGCAGGCTGGCCAGGCTGTCGACGACGTACCCCGCGCCGGCGGCGGCCACGAACCAGCACAGCACCCGCGGCACGTACCCCGACCGCTGCAGCGCGGCGCCGAGCAGCACCAGGTGGCCGCCGAAGAAGACCAGCGCGACGAGGAACCCGTCGCTGAAGGTCTGCAGGGCGTCGAGGCCGCGCTGCGCCGCCCCGGGGTCGGCGACGGCGCCGCCGGGGAGCACGAGCAGCCGGTGAGCGGTGAACAGCTCGACCAGGAGCGCCGCCACCGTGGCCGAGTACAGCAGCCGGAAGGCGGCCGCGGCCATCGCCAGCCCCCGGCCGAAGCGCGCGAGCAGCAGGTAGAGGGTCAGCGAGATGGCGACGTCGACCGCGACGACGGCCACCCAGGCGCCGATGCTGAGCGTGAACGCCGTCGCGGACCCGGCCACGGCCGCGGCGGTGCCGGCCGCGTCCCCGGGGACGAGCAGCGCCTCGAGGGTGAGCGGGCCGGCCATCCCGAGGCCGACGAGCAGCAGGTAGAGGACGCCGGTGAGCCGGGCCAGCCGCTGCGGGGACAACTCCCGCGGTGGGGCGGCGTCCGTCAGCGTCGTGGTCATGCCGGTACCTCCTCGGCGTGGGCCAGTGCGGAGGGGGTGAGCCGGCCGACGATGGCCGGGGCCTCCTGCACGAGGGCGTCGTCCCCGATCGCCTCGACCATGAACAGCGCGAAGTCGACCCGGCGGGTGAGGTTGCTGGCCAGCACCGGGTCGCCGACGTGGCGGCTCCAGCGCGGCAGGCCCTGGCTCTCGCCGTCCTCCAGGTCGCTGCCGCGGACGACGGTCCACCGGGTGTCGCTGGCGAAGACCCGCCGGCAGGCCTCGACCTGGTCGTTCACGTCCACCACCCGGGCCAGGCGGGCCAGCCGGCCGAACACCGCCACGAACACCCGCAGCCGCAGCGGGTAGACGTCGCGGCCGTCCCGGGTGATGTGCCAGCCGCAGGAGAAGACGAGGCGGGCGTGCCGGGGGGCGGCGTCGAGCACCGCCTGCGCGGTGCCGGAGGCGTAGTGCTGCATGCCCCACGGCACGAGGACGGTCAGCACGGCGTCGCAGCCGGCCACCGCCCGCGCGATGACGTCGCGGTCGTCGGTGGCGCCGGGGACGACGGTGATCCGGTCGGCGAGGTCGGCCAGCTTGCCCACGCTCTGCGCGCGGCACACGGCCACGACCTCGAAGCCGCGGTCCAGGGACAGCTGGACCAGGTGGCGGCCCAGCTTGCCGGAGGCGCCGACGACGCAGACCCGCCTCCTCGTCGACCCGGTCGTGCTCGAGTACTGCATCGCTCTCTCCGTCCGTCGGCTGCCTTACACCGTAAGGATGGCTTACGCTGTAAGGCAGGTCAAGACCTGAGGAGGACGACGACATGCCTCGACGCGCCGCCCGCGGAGCCGGGCAGCACGCGGCGCTCACCCGCGACGCCGTCCTGACGGCGGCGGTGCAGCTCGCCGACCGGGAGGGGGTCGCGACGCTGTCAATGCGCCGGCTCGCCGGTGAGCTGGGCGTGGAGGCGATGTCGCTGTACCACCACGTCGCCGGAAAGGAGGCGATCCTCGACGGGATGGTCGACCTCGTCTTCGCCGAGATCGAGCTGCCCGCCGCCGGGGAGGGCTGGCGCGGCGCGATGCGCCGGCGCACCGAGTCGGCCCGGGAGGTGCTGCGGCGCCACCCGTGGGCGGTCGGCCTGATGGACTCCCGCACCGCGCCCGGTCCGGCGACGCTGCGGCACCACGACGCGGTGCTCGGGTGCCTGCGGGCCGGCGGTTTCAGCCTGGCCGGCGCCGCGCACGCGATCTCGGCGGTCGACAGCTACGTCTACGGCTTCGTGCTGCAGGAGACGAACCTGCCGTTCGACCCCGCCGGCGGCGGTATGGAGGAGGTCGCCGACGCGGTGATGCAGGCGATGCGGGAGGAGTACCCGCACCTGACCGAGCTGATCCAGCAGCACGCGCTGCAGCCGGGCTACGCCTACGCCGAGGAGTTCCTCATCGGGCTCGACCTCGTGCTCGACGGGCTCGAACGGAACCGCCCCGGCTGGTGACCCGGCGGTACGGCGGCGCACTCGGCTTCCGACCTGCGGCTAGATGGCGGCGCCCGGGCAACGCTGACCCCGGGTCTCTCGAGCTCCGGTCTTCACTAGCCGAATCCTTATCGGTGAGATAAGTTTCCGCGTAGCGAGAGGGGAGGCGACGTGGCCGGACTGCCCGGGGAGATGACGCGCGCGCCCCTGCGGACCTTCCGCCCGCAGGACCTCGCCGAGGTCTACAGCCAGCCGAGCGTGCAGCTGCACCGGCTCATCCGGGATCCCCGGGTGCGCAAGGCCGCGCACGGCCTCTACTACACCGTCCCCGACGACCAGGACCCCACCTGGATGCCGACCCTCGAGGCGGTCGCCGCGGGGGTCGGCACCGCCATCTTCGGGGAGCGGGTCCCGGTGCTGATGCACCTGACCGCTGCCCGGCTGCTCGGCGCGCTGCCGCGAGCCATCGGGCAGGCGTTCGTCGCCGTCCCGCGGCAGCGTGCGCCGCTGCACCTCACCGACCGGCCCGCCGCCACGGTCACCTTCGTCGCCCGCGACGTCGACGCGCTCGACGCGGTCCTGCACCCCACCGATCTCGGCCGTGCCCTGGTCACGACCCCGGAGCAGACGGCGCTCGACCTGACCAGGCGCCCACGGCTGGGCGGCATGCCCGACGACTGCCGGGCCGCCGCACGGGTGCTGCTGCCGCGCTGCGACCCGGAGCGGCTCGAGGAGATCGCGAAGGCGCAGCGGATGCTGCGCACGCTCGACCGGCTGCGCGCCGAGAACGCGTAGGGCGCACGCGGTGGACGACGGCAGCGAGGCACCCCTCCGCACGCGCTACGAGGCGCTCGAGCTCTCGGATCCGGGCTGGCTGGCCGCCGCCAGCGCGTACGCGAGCACACCCGAGGGACGAGAGCGACTCAGCGCCGAGGCCGACGAGGCGGCGGCCACCGGCGATGTCGCGGCAGCCGCGCGGCTGCGCACCGCACTGCTGCGCGGTGAAGCGCAGCGGATCGCGGAGGACGAAGCAGCACGCCGGCAGGGAAGGCCCGGCCGGCGCAGCCTGGAACCCGGCGAGGTCGCGCGGGTGGCGTCGGCGTTCGGCGTCGCCACCGAGCAGGTCCTGCGCGATCACGCCGTCAGCCACGTGCTCGGCGCGCTCGCCGGCATGGACGGCGCCGATGACCTCGTCTTCTTCGGTGGAACCGCGCTGTCGCGCACGTTACTGCCGACCCTGCGGCTGAGCGAGGACATCGATCTGCAGTTCCACGGTCGTCGGTCGGACGTGGCGGGCCGGATCGAGCGTGCGGTCGCGCGTGGCCTGCGCCGATCGCACGGGGAGGTGACGTGGATGCCTCGTCCGGCCGACACCGCCGGATCCGAGGCGGCGGTCCTCGGTATCGAGGAGCGCATCCAGATCCGCGTGCAGCTGTTGAGCGCGGACCGCTACCCGCCCCTGGCCGACCGAGCGGCGTGAGCTGGTCCAGCGCTACTCCGACGCACCCGCCGCGACGTTGAGCACCCTCACCGCCGCCGCGTTCGCCGCGGCGAAGACCGTCGGCTGGATCGATCGGCACGCAGAGCGCGACCTCTACGACCTCTGGGCGCTCAGCGAGCACGGGTACATCGACGCCGAGGCCGCCGACCTGCTCGCCCGCCTGGGACCCACCGGCGGCCAGGTCGCGCCGTGGATGTTCGATCGGGCTCCCGGTGAGGAGGCCTGGCAGACCGCCCTCGGTCATCAGGGCGTCGTCCGCGTGTCCGCCGCGGAAGCCCTCGCCGGGGTCCGGGGCCAGTGGCAAGCAGCTGTCCGGTCGGGCCGGACGGCGGAGTAGGGCTCGACCGCGACAGCCGGCACCGTCACCCGCCGTGGAGCAGCCCTACGCCTGCCAGCCCAGGTGCCACGCGAACAGCTCGGCGCCGGTCGTCCCACGGGGGAAGTCGATCTGCTCGTCGGCGATGCCGGTGAGCTGGTCGAGGAAGGCCTCGTGTGCGCCGGTGGCCGGGTCCTCTGCTGTGTCACGCACGTACATGACGATGAAGGTCGCCGGGCGCCCGTCCGCCTTCGGGCGGATCACCCGGCCCATGCGCTGGATCATCTGCCGCCGGGTCTTGGTGGTCGCGAGGATGACGCCGACATCGGCCTGAGGGACGTCGATGCCCTCGTCGAGGACCCGCGGCGCCGCCAGGACCCGCACCCGTCCGCTCTTGAAGTCCGCCAGCCGCTGCGTCCGTTGCCAGCGTCTGAGGCCGCTGGTGAACTCCAGTGCCGCGACGCCGTGTGCTCGCAGGACCGTGGCGGCTGCGACAGCGCTGTCCTTGGTCTCGCTGAAGACGAGGCCACGCTCGGCGGCAGCCAGCACCGGCGCGAGATCGGCCAGGGCCTGCATCTTGGGACGGCAGTCGGCCAGCAGCTGACGACGTTTGCTGAAGGCGTTGAGGTAGGCGCGCGCGTCCTTGGTCGCGCGCATGTCCTCGTGACGTCCCGTGCTGAGGGTGCTGACCTCCATCATGAACTCACCGAACGGTTCGTCGACGCAGCCGTGGTCGTTGACGAGCCGGCGCCGGAGAGTCCTGGCCTTCTCGTCGTATTCGTCGTGCCGTTCGCGTTCCTCGGCGGAGAAGTCGACGCCCAGCAGCCCGACACGGAAGCGAGCGAGGATCTCGTCGTCCAGCGCGCGCCGGTAGTCGCACCCGGCGATGACGTCGCCGAAGTAGGGCTCGACGTGGACGGCGAGACCGTCGTCGTTGCGCTCGAAGGTGGCCGTCAGGCCCAGCCGGCCGCTGAACTCCGGTTCGAGCGCCAAAGCGAACGATTCGGCTCCGCAGCGGTGCACCTCGTCGGCGATGAGCAGACCTCGCGTCCCCAGCGGCAGCATGTAGTTGCGGCCGGCGTGGTGCATGGTCGACACGACGATCTGATGGCGACGCAGGTCGTCCGAGGAGCCGTCCCCGCCACGGCCTACCGAGATCCCCGGCAGGTCGCGGCACAGGATCCCGTGCCACTGGTGCATGAGCTCCAGGCCGGGCACGAGGATCAGCACCTTCTCCCCGGCCTCGAGGGCCGCGGCCGCCGCCAGCACCCCGACGGTCGACTTGCCCGTCCCCGTGACCGCCTCGACGACGCCGCGGCGGCCGTTGCGCTCCCAGACGGCAAGAGCCTCCCTCTGCCAGGCCCGGGGCTCCTTGCCCGCGTAGCACCGCGGGAGGGCCTCGCTGGCTGGCGGCTTCCTCGGTGAGGGAATACCGGCGTGGGTTCCCTCGACGAGGTACCAGCGGGGCGGCGTGCTCCCGTCCGGTGCGAACAGCTCGCGCCGCTGGTAGAGGACGCGGTTGACGTCCGAGACGGTCAGCCCGGAGACGCCGCGTTGGGTCAGCCCGGAGAGCAGCTGGCGCTTGTGCTGACCGGCTTCCTCGGCGAGTAGCTGCTGCAGGACCCGGGCGACGAGCGGACGCGGCACGAGTCAGCCGCCCAGATCAACGAGATGGAGCGCCGGCACTCAAGACTTCTCGGCCATCGAGGCGCCGATCTTGAGCGCAGCGGGCAGCGGGCCGGTGAGCTCGGTTCTCGACCGCTCCGCATGGCATGGCTCATCCGCCGCACCGAGTCACGGCGTGAGATCAGACCGTCCGCAACCGAACCCGGCGGGCGTGTCGCGTGCCGACCGGCATTGTCCTGCTGCCCAGCCGCCGGGACCGTTTTCCTCGCGTAGTCGAGGGGACAGCCATGGACGGCACTCACATCGACGAAGCCGGCACGGGGCTCGCGGACGTTCGTCATCACCAGGCCAGCGAACGAGCACTCCAGCTCGCGGCAGCGCGGCGACCGAGCGTTCGGGCGCCCGGAAGGAGAGGCCACAGCCCCCCGGCGGTGTGACCGGGTCCGGCCATGCCCTCGGCCGGAGCGGAGCCGCGCACTGCCGCGGGGTCCGTACGGAACGGGCGCGGGTCACCTGCCCGGAGTGCACCCGCTGGTCGAGCAGCGGGCGTGCTGCGCCGGTCCGCGGATCGCAAGGTCACCAACCTGCCGTCCCCCAACGGCAAGACGCCCAGGATCGCCAACAGCTTTGGGCTGCCCGCCGGCCGTGCCCACTCCTGCCCAGGAGCCACGGCGACCTGCGTGCGGGTCTGCTACGCGGGCAAGCTCGAGAAGCTCTACAGGGGCCTGCGCGAGGTCCTGGTCGGCAACCTGGAGACCCTGACCGGGCTCGACCGGGCCGGCATGGCAGCGCTGCTGATCGACATGATCGCGGGCTTCCGGGCCGACTGCGAGCGGGCGGAGAAGAGAGGCGCCGTCGTCCCCCGCGACTTCCGCATCCACTGGGACGGAGACTTCTTCTCACTCACCTACGCGGAGGCATGGGCGGACGTAGTCCGCGCCAGCCCGGACATCCGCTTCTGGGTGTACACCCGCAGTTTCGACCCGGCGAGCCTGGACGTCCTCCCGGTGCTGGCCGGCCTGCCGAACCTGACCGTCTACCTGTCGGTCGACCCCGACAACCTGGCCGCGGCAAGCGCAGCGAAACAGCGAAATCCGTGGGTCCACTGGGCGTACCTGGCTGAGACGTTCGCCGACGGACGGGCGGACCTGGCGGAGCTGCCCGGCAAGCGCTACCCCTGCCCGGAGAACGGGAAGCGCATCCCGCTCATCAGCGAGAAGGGGTCGGCCTGCATCCGCTGCGGCATCTGCCCGAGCGGTCGCGGAGACGTGGTGTTCTCCATCGCGAAGAGGTGATGCCCGGCGCGGCGGCGGCGGCGAGTGGGGTCACCGCGCGCTGGCGACGTCCTCCGGCTTCACGAGCCCGGTGGCGACCAGCTCGTGCCGGACCTTGGCGTTCGCCCGCTCCAGCGCGCGTAACGGCCCGTCGAGCTGCCGCCGCGCATCGACGAACAGGTCCGCACGAGAGTCCGCCAGCGAGGACGCCAGAGCCGCACGTGTGCGGACGGCGGTCGCCCCGATCAGTCTTGCCGTCTCTGCTGCGGCGGCGAGCACGAGTTCGTGCCTTGCAGCCGCGTCCTCGAGCCAGTCTCGGGTGACCCGCTCACCCCCCGGCGAGGCCAGGACGACGTCGAAGACGTCCGCCGTCTCCCATGCCGCATCTGCCGCGGACGACCAGGACGCCGCGCGCCGGCGGGCCAGCGAGGACGCCTCCCGAGCGAGGGTCGCCTCGACCCGGCCACGAGCATCGCCGAGCAGCCGCGTCCGCGACTCGCGGTCGAGCGTCGTCGCTGCGCGGAGCTCGGCGTCGGCCGCGGCGACGGCGGTCGTGGCCGTCTTCTGCAGGTCCGTGGCCGCGGCATTTGCACGCCGCCGCGCTGCCGGAAGGATCTGGGCGCGCCACGTCCGGTTGGTGCGCTCTTCGACCTCGGCCACCTTGCCTGAATACGCCTCCAGCTTGGCCAACGAGTCGGCCCGAGCCTCGTGCAAGGGAGCCAACTTCATGGTCTGGGCGGCCTTGGACCCGAAGAGGCCGCCCAGCGCCGACCCGACGATGCCTCCGAGGACGGTACCGGCGCCGAGGGTGAGGCCACCGGTGAGGACGTCGATCCCGCCGCCGACGATGTGGCCCACGGTGCCACCGGCCGCCACGCCGCCACCCGTGACGGCGACGTCGGTGGTGACGTTCTTGATGAGGCGCCCCGTGTCTCCGTGGTGCTTGAGGAGGGCGCTTTCCTTCATGCCGCTGCGCACAACTCGGATGGCCGACCCCAGGACGGGCAGCGTGGCGTCGGGTAGTGCCGACGATGCGGCATCGAGAACGTCGCCCGCGTCGTTGATCCGGCCGACCGCCGGGCCGAACGCATCCGCAAGAGCGTCTTCCGCACCCGAGAGGGTCAGGCCCTCGGCCACGATGACGTGGTGGCCGTCGAGCATGGCGACGTCGAAGGGCTCGGACAGGTCGACGTGAAGGGCATCCTGTGGGATGTCGGCCGCGTCGGAGTTGACGATGACCGGGATGCCTGGGTTCTCGGCGAAGTGGTCGGACGTGCCGCCGTCGAAGTCCTTCGTCACCTTGACGTTGAAATCGCGCCCGTCGATCGACAGGTCGGAACCGGGGTTGTTGCTGAGCGACTCGAGCTGGGCACGGTCACCGAGCCACGGGGTGAGCTGGTCCATGACCTGCTGCTCGCCGACGTGCCCGCGCCACTTGAGAAGGGACTGCTCGGTCCACAGCTTGTAGCCGTTCTCCTGGACCGTGCCCCATAAATCGAGGCTGTTCGACACCTGCTCGTGGGTCAGGGCGTGCACCGCCTCGAGGACGCTCTGGTTCGGGGTCAGCCAGTCATGGACGCCGACGGCGCCCGCGATCGCACCCGGGACCATCGCGTCGTCGACAGCCGACCGGCGCCCGGCGGGCCGTGGCTCCCTTTTCGACTCAGCTTCCGGCCTCGCCGAGCGTCCCCGGTCGGCGCTCCTGTCGGGACCCGTCCGTGAAGGTTCAGACGTCGAGAGCCCGTCCAGGAGCTCGGACTGCGGGCGGAGCGCCGTTGTCGCCATCGCAGCGAAGCGCCCCGGCACGACTTCGCCGATCGACGACCCGCGCGTCCTCCGAACCAAGCCGGCCGCGCTCACGGCGGCGACCACCAACACGACGACCGCTACGACGAGCCAGAGCATCGAACACCCCTTACAGAGCCTCGCCGGGTCTGCTCAAGGCCGGCACATAGGGGCACATTCGGTTCGACGTAGGATCGACTTGAGTCGACAGGGCCGTTCTCCCCGTTCCTGGGGAGTATCAGATGGTGCCAGCGGCCTGCTCAGGCGGTTGATGCCTGACCTCCCATGGCACTTGCGAGATGTCCATGAAGGGTGAGCACCTGCACCTGGGTCTCGATGCCGCTCACGTCTTGCGTGAGGTCAATGGCGTGAACGTGCAGCGAGATGCCTGCTTGTCGAATGACGTACGTATCCGGTCTGGTCGGGGACCCGCCTGCGTAGACCAGATGGCCGGCCGGTAGTCCGAGCCGAAGGCAGTAGGTGATCAGCTGGTAGACGTTGGCATTCGGAAAGGCGCCGTCGTCGTCGAGCAACTTGTATGTCGTGTCGGCGACCGCCAGGACGTGCTAGCCGTCCGCGACGACCAGGTCCGGCTTGATGGGGACGCCGTCGTCCTTGATGCGCCGGTTGATCCCTCGCACCAGGAGGCGGCCCGGAAGTGTCGCCCATGGGTCCGGTCGGCCCACCCAGCGGAGACGTTCGCCGACGGGCGAGCGGACCTGCGCGGCAGGCCCCGACCCGTGTTCCGAGAAGAGACGACGGATATTTCCCTGGTCCATCGAGAGGGGGGGCGTCCTGCGTCCGATGCAGCGTCTGCCCAAGCGGTCGCGGAGACGCCGTGTTCTTCATCGCCAAGCGCTGAGATGCCATGAGGTCGCGGAAAAGTCAAGAGGAGGAAGAGCGTCTTCCCACGGCTTTAGCTCCGCATCGTGCCGCCGCAGAGGATGCCCGGATCGGCGACTCACTGACCACAGTGGCCCCATTGGGCTACGCGTCCCCGTGCCCTTAGTGATCGGTCGCCTCCCCTATGTAAGGTCAGCCTGCGGGACTGAACCACTGGTTCCCGGAAGGGTCGAAGGCTTCGACGCGACCGGCGGAAGCCCATCGACCTGATGGTTCCTTCCGCGTCCCCAGTGCCAAGTCCTGGGAACGGGGAGACATGACGGCGACGATGCCCAGCACGGCCGAGGACTTCACGGCCGCCCCTGGTTCGGTCGTGGAGGTCCGCGACGAGCAGTGGCTCGTCACCAACGTCGAGCGGGCCGGCGACGGCTGGCTGGTCGACGTCCAGGGGCTCACCGAGTTGGTGCGCGATACCACCGCTACGTTCGCCACGGTCCTGGACAAGGTGAACGTCGTCGACCCGGCCGATGCCAAGGTCGTCGCCGACGACTCCCCGGGCTACCGCCGCAGCCGACTCTGGCTCGAGGCGATGCTGCGCAAGTCGCCGGTACCGCTGACCGACCCCGAGCTCACCGTCGCGACCCGCGGCCTGGCCGACGCCCTCGGCTACCAGCAGGCCGCCGTCCGCAAGGCCCTCGACGCCGAGAACCTGCGACCGCGGATCCTGCTGGCCGACGCGGTCGGCCTCGGCAAGACGCTCGAGATCGGCATGATCCTCGCCGAGTTGGTCCGGCGCGGGCGCGGCGAACGAATCCTCGTGGTCACTCCCCGCCACGTCCTCGAGCAGATGCAGTCCGAGCTCTGGACCCGTTTCGCGCTGCCGTTCGTGCGGCTCGACTCGCTCGGCATCCAGCGCATTCGCCAGAAGCTGCCGGCCAACCGCAACCCGTTCACCTTCTACAAGCGCGTCATCATCTCGATCGACACGCTGAAGTCCGACCGGTACCTGGCCCACCTGCAGAAGCAGCGGTGGGACGCCGTCGTCATCGATGAGTCCCACAACGTCACGAACTCCACGTCGCAGAACAACCGACTGGCCCGCCTGCTCGCCTCGCGCACCGACGCGCTGATCCTGGCTTCCGCCACGCCGCACAACGGCAAGGCCGAGTCCTTCGCCGAACTCGTCCGGATGCTCGACCCGAGCGCTGTCCGCCCGGACGGCACCGTGATCGAGGACGAGGTGCGGCGGCTGGTCATCCGGCGCCACCGGCACAGCCCCGATGTCGCCAGCGTCGTCGGCGGCGACTGGGCCGAGCGGAAAGAGCCGCAGAACCTGCTCGTGGCCGCCTCCCAGGCAGAGAACGAGATCGCCCAGGAGCTGGAGGACACCTGGCTGTATCCGGCTAGCGGGTCCTCGCCCTACTCCGGTGCGAACGCGGGTCTTTTCCCCTGGACCCTCGCCAAGGCGTTCCTTTCCTCGCCCGCCGCACTGCGTGAGTCGATCAAGGAGCGGATCCGGCGCCTCGGCACGTCCCCGACGGCGGATCAGCAGCGAGAGATCGACGCACTGAAGGAACTCGACCGTCTGGCGGCCGCGGCGGACACGAAGACCTCCGGGAAGTACGCCGCACTCGTCGAGTACCTGCAGAAGATCGGCGTCGGCCCGAGGAAGCAGATGCGGGCCGTCGTCTTCGCCGAGCGGGTCGCGACGCTGAAATGGCTGCAGAAGGCGCTGCGCGACGACCTGGGGCTGGCCGACGAACAGGTGGGGCTGCTCCACGGCGGCCTCAGCGACGTCGAGCAGCAGGAGGTGGTGGAGTCCTTCAAGCAGGCGTCGTCACCGATCCGGGTTCTGGTCACCGGTGACGTCGCATCCGAGGGGGTGAACCTGCACGCCCAGTGCCACGAGCTCATCCACTTCGACATCCCGTGGTCGCTGATCCGCATCGAACAGCGCAACGGCCGCATCGACCGCTACGGACAGAAGTTCCCGCCGCAGATCACCACCCTGCTGCTGAACCCCGACAGCGAACAGTTCGCCGGGGACGTCCGGGTGCTCAAGAAGCTGGTCGAGAAGGAGCACGAGGCGCATCGCGCACTCGGTGACTCAGCCTCGCTGATGGGCAAGTACGACGTCGCGGCCGAGGAGGAGGCGATTCGCCGCGTGCTCGCCGAAGGACGCGACCTCGACGACGAGGTGCAGACCGTCGAGCAGGTGGCTGCGTCCGGCGGCATCGCGGGCATTTTCGCCCGGCTCACCGCCGGGAAGCCCGCCGATGCACCCACCACTTCGACCGGCAGCGGCCCCGCAGGGGTCTTTGCCGACGAGCTGGAGTTCTTCCGCGAGGCCCTGGAGGAGTTCCTGCCGACCCCCGGTGCGACGCCGCCCAATGGCGTCTCCTGGAAGGAGCACCCCGGCCACTCCATCGTCGAGTTCGTGCCCCCGGCCGACCTGCGGCAGCGCCTGGAGGTGTTGCCGCAGTCCTACCTCGCCGCCCGCCGGGTGGCCCAGAGGATGCTGCTGGCGACCACGGTTCAGCGGGGCAAGGCAGAGCTGTCCCAGGCCCTCGCGGACGAGTCCAGCTCGCTGTGGCCGGAGGCCCATTTTCTGGCTCCCCTCCATCCGGTCGTCGAATGGGCGAGCGACCGCGCTCTTGCCAGCCTGGGACGCAATCAGGTCTTCGCGGTTCGCAGTGACGCGGCGGAGCTCACGGTGCTGCTTCACGGCACCCTCACCAACCGTCGCGGCCAGGTCGTCGCGGCCTCTTTCCTGCTCGCGACGTTCCCGAACCCGGCGAACCCCTCCTTCGCCCTGGTGGAGCCGTTCCCCTCGGCGCAAGACGCGCTCACGGCCATCGGCTTCACTGGCCCGGCCATCAATGCCGGCGGCTCCGCGGACGCCGACCTGCTGACGCGATACGTGAGGCCTGCGGTGCAGGCTGCCGATCAGCTGATGGGTGGCGTCGTGCAGGCAGCCGAGACGGCCACGCGGGACCGGGTCCAGCGGTGGTCGGAACGCACCAATCGATGGGACGACGAGGCGGACGTGCTGGTCCAGCGCTCCGAGGTACGCGACCGGCGCCTGCGCGTCGAGGAGGAGCGGGACATGGCCATGACGATGCTGCCCGAGCGTCGGCTCGTGCGGCCGTTGTTGGTGGTCGTCCCACGAGACGCCGATATCCGCGCAATGGTGGGGGAGAACTGATGGCCGGCAGCGACGCCATCCTCATCGGTGAGGATTGGATTTCCGAGCACTTCTTCACGACCGACGCCACCTCTCAGTCGTTCCAGGCCTTGGTGGTTGCTCGGCGTAAGGCATGGGACGAGGCCAAGGACGCCGGCACGACGCGGACCCGATTCATCGAGGCCCGGCGCTGGCTCCTGGACCGGCTGTCTGGGCTCGGTGTGGCAGACGATGAGACAGACCTGATCCCCGACCCCGACGAAGTGCTCCCCCAGGTGTACGCGCGCGTGCTCGAGGTTCTGGGGTACGGCGGCATCGGCCTGCGAATCGAGCGCACCGGACCCGTGCTTCGGGTCAGCGCACCGGGGATGACGGAGCGCTCGCCGCTGGCGATCGTGGAGGCGGCCGCGACCGGGTCGGTCGAGACGCTGCTCAACAAGAACGCCGACACGTTGCTCGCACCGTTCCGGCTGGACGACGAGACCGAGCTGCCGTCGGTGGCGCGGACCCTCTCCGCGCTGTTCGTCGCCGACGAGGCCCCCGACTACGCGCTGGTTCTCGGCGGGCGGTTCCTGCTCGTCGCCGAGAAGGCCCGCTGGGCGGAGGGCCGGTACCTCGCGGTCGACCTGCAGCTCGTCTGCGAGCGCAACGACGACCGCCGCGGCGGAGAGGTCGACCGCGCCCTCACTTGCGTCAGCGCCGAGTCCTTGGCTCCCGATGCGGAGGGGGGTATCTGGTGGGACCAGACGTTCGGGGACTCCATCAAGCACACCGTCGGGGTGTCGAAGGACCTCCGCGAAGGCGTGCGGCTCTCGATCGAGATCTTGGCCAACGAGGTGGTGCGCCGGCGCGCCCGTCAGGGCCTGCCGCCGCTGCCGGCGGATCAGGCGCAGCCGCTGGCCATCCAGTCTCTGCGGTTCCTCTATCGCATCCTCTTCCTGCTCTACGCCGAGGCCTCGCCCGAGCTCGGTGTGCTTCCGGTCGGTTCCCCGGAGTACGAGCGTGGTTACAGCCTCGACCGTCTGCGCGAGCTCACCCTCGTCGAGCTCGCCGGCCACAGCGCGCAGGACGGCTCTCACCTGTACGACTCGTTGGCCGTGCTCTTTCGGCTGGTCGACCGGGACACCAAGACCATCGCCGACGACGGGCGGCCGCCGGAGGGACTGGAGTTCCGCAGCCTGCGGGCCGATCTCTTCCGGCCGGCCGCCACCGCCCACATCGACGAGGTCGGCCTCGGCAACGCTGCACTTCAACAGGTGCTGCGCCACCTCCTGCTGAGCAAGGAGTCACGCGGCAAGGACCGCGGCTTCATCTCGTACGCGGAGCTCGGCATCAACCAGCTCGGCGCCGTGTACGAGGGCCTGATGAGCTACACCGGCTTCTTCGCCGAGACCGACCTCTTCGAGGTCGCCAAGGGCGGCGACGCGAGCAAGGGCTCGTGGGTCGTGCCCGTGGACCGGGCCGACGACATCTCACCGACGGATTTCGTCCGAGCTGAGGACCCGGTCACTGGCGAGCTGCGCCCCGTGCTGCACGAGCGGGGCACGTTCGTCTTTCGGCTCGCCGGCCGTGAGCGCCAGCAGTCGGCCTCCTACTACACCCCGGAGGTGCTGACCCGGTTCGTGGTCTCGCAGGCGCTCGAGGAGCTGCTGGACCAGGACGGCTCGACCACGCCGGCGGAGGAGATTCTCGGGCTAACCGTGTGCGAGCCAGCTCTCGGCTCCGGCGCGTTTGCGATCGAGGCGGTCCGGCAGCTCGCCGAGCAGTACCTGCGACGACGGCAGGAGGAGCTCGGCGAGCGCATCGAGCCCGACGAGTACCCGCGGCGGCTGCAGGAGGTCAAGGCCTACCTCGCCCTGCACCAGGTGTACGGCGTTGACCTCAATGCCACTGCGGTGGAACTCGCCGAGATCTCGCTGTGGCTCGACACCATGGTCGAGGGGCTCGACGCTCCCTGGTTCGGGCTGCACCTGCGCCGCGGGAACTCCCTCATCGGTGCGCGACGAGCGATGTTCCGTCGTGACCAGGTAACCAAGAAGACCTGGCTCAACGACGTGCCGACGGACGCGCCTCTCACCTCGCTGGCGAAGGACGTCGAGGATGAAACTCTCGCATCCGGCGTCGGGGGACAGGTGCACCACTTCCTGGTGCCGTCCGCCGGGTGGGGCGCGGCGGTGGATGCCAAGGAGGCCAAGGCGCTCGCTCCTGAAGCGCTCGACCGGCTGAAGACCTGGCGCAAGGACATCCAGGCCAAGCCGACGACGAAGCAAGTCGACGCCCTGGTCGACCTGGGCTACCGCGTCGAGGCGCTGTGGCAGATCGCGTTCCGCCGCCTGCAGATCGCCGAGCGCGAAATTCGCCGGGCCATTCCGGTGTGGGGCAGTGAGTTGCCGACCGAAGGCGGTGCGGTCCAGCGCGAGCAGATCGAGGCAGCACTCGCTGACGCCGCCGGCGCCTATCGCCGCCTGCGCCGGGTCATGGACGCCTGGTGTGCCCTGTGGTTCTGGCCGCTCACCGACACTCTTACAACGCGCCTCGTCGACGGACGGCGTGAGCACGTCCATCCGCCCACGCTCGATCAATGGATCGACGCGCTGCAGATGCTGCTCGGCCGGCATGCCGGCAAGGGCCGAGTCGCGGCCGGTCAGCAGACCATCGCCGCAGGGAGCACGTGGGACGAACTCGGGGACTTCGAGTCGAACGACCTTGGCTTCGCCAGCGCGTATTCCGTGTCCGCAGTGTTGGACAAGCACCCATGGCTCCGGGTGTGCGAATACGTGGCTGCCCAGCAGGGCTTCTTCCACTGGGAGCTCGACTTCGCCGCGGTTTTCGCTCGAGGCGGTTTTTCGCTCCAAGTCGGTAACCCTCCGTGGGTCCGTCCGCGCTCGGACGTGGATGCGCTCCTTGCTGAGGGGGACCCTTGGTGGCAGCTCGCGATTAAACCTTCGGAGACGCTCCGTGCGGTGAAGAGGGCAGAGACTCTCACCCTGCCTGGCATCGCCGACCTGGTGGTAGATGGGACCGCGGACGTTGCTGCGACCGCAGCGTTTGTGGGATCGGCCCAGCAGTACCCCCATCTTGCCGGGCTACAGCCAGACCTTTATCGCTGCTTCATGGAGCAGGCCTGGCGGCACAATTCCAATCATGGGGCCATTGCGCTAATTCACCCGGACTCTCATTTCACTGACGAAAAGGCAGGCCTCTTGAGGGCCGCCGCGTATGAGCGTTTGAGGCGGTGCTGGCTTTTCATTAACCGGCTTGGACTGTTCGACATCGGCACCCTCGTCCCGTACGGAGTGCATGTCTACGCCAACCCTGGGAACACGCGGTTCATTGTTGCGTCCTCTCTCTATCACCCCGACACCGTGGTTCGGTCCCTATCGCAGGATGGGTCCGGGACGGAGCCGGGTCTCAAGGACCCTGATGGTCAGTGGGATCTCCGGCCCCATCGGAACCGCATAGTCACAGCTACTGACGAGACCCTCGCAACCTGGCGCGCCGTCCTCGAGGGCCCTGAAGTCCCCCTGCGTCGCACTCGCATGGTGTACGCAGTTAACCGGTCGACTGTCTCCGTCCTCGAGAAGATTTCGCAAAGCAGTCGCATCGCGGAACTTGGGCTGGAGTTCTCGCGTGGATGGGATGAAAGCATCGACCGCAAAAAGGGCTACTTTGAACTAGCATGGGGCGCGCCAAACTCGTGGAATGACGTCATTCTGCAAGGGCCACACCTTTTTGTCGCCACTCCATTTTACAAGACGCCCAATAAGACCATGCTGAACAAGCAGGACTGGTCTGCGACAGACTTTGAGGCACTACCTGCCAACGCGATCCCGGTCACGGCATACAAGCCGTCGGGCGACCGATACGACTACGATTGCGGTTACACCGAGTGGGGCGATAGCGGCAACCCCAAGCCTGCGCGTGACTACTATCGAGTAGCCTGGCGCAATATGACCGACAATAGCGGGAGTCGGTCCCTTATCCCTGCGATAATCCCTCCGGGCGCCGCGCACGTGCACGGCGTTGCATCGCTTGGGTCCAGTAAGGCTGACCCGAGTCTAGTCGTGGCGGTCTCCGCGTTTCTGTCCTCCTTGATCTCTGACTTCGCAGTCCGCGTGGCGCCTAAGTCAACGATCTCGCCTTCCACTATCCGTCGCCTCGCATACGTCGACTCGGCCTTAAGGGGCGAGCTTCTGCTGCGCGCCCTGCGGCTTAATGCCGTAACAGGCGCCTATAGCGATCTTTGGGAGTCTTGCTTCTCAACCAACTTCTATGAGGATGGATGGACTAAACCGGCTTCGGGGGCCGATCAGATCCATCTGGGGGACGTTGCTCCGCAGTGGAGCGAAAATACGCCTCTCCGTGTCGCTGCGGATCGGCGTCAAGCGCTTCTGGAGATCGACGCGATCGTGGCTGTCGTTCTTGGGCTCTCGATTGATGAATTGTCAACCATCTACAAAACTCAGTTCCCAATTCTCTACGGGTACGACCGCAATCGTGATTATTTTGATTCGAATGGTCGCCTCGTCCCGAACTCTGTGCTGACCACCTGGCGGTCCAAGGGTGGGCGCATCTCTGAGGAAGAACGAACTGCTACAAACCCGGCCGGGAACACCTACACGTACGAGTTGCCGTTCCTGACGCTCGATCGCGAGGCCGACATGCGGCAGGCGTACGCCCACTTCGAGCAGCTGCTGAAGGATCGTTCGTGAGCGAACTCCTGCCCACGGTGCAGGCGGAGAACATCCGCGACAGTCTTCTTGACTACCTGACCACGACGTTCGCCCTCACCGACGACGATGCCCGTTCTGCGCTCGCGGAGTTCCTCGGCGATCCGAAGAACGGCTTGTTCAAGGGGCCGTACGTCCGACTGAGGCTGCCGTTCCGCCCGGCTGAGCCGGGGTGGCGGTCGTCGCTCGACTGGTACGAGGGCTTCCCGCCGTATGGGCATCAGGCCGAAGCCTTCGCCCGGCTCACCAGCGCCGACCTCGGGCCGGACAAGTCGCGTCCGCTGCCGACACTCGTCACCACGGGTACTGGCTCGGGAAAGACCGAAGCGTTCCTTAACCCGATCCTTGACCATGTGTTGCGCGCTAAGCGCGCCGGCGTCACCGGGACCAAGGCGATCGTCCTCTATCCGATGAACGCCCTCGCCAACGACCAGGCGAAGCGGCTGACGCAGTTGCTGACGTCCGTCGATGCCCTGGCCGGCGTCACCGCCGCCCTCTACACCGGTGAGAAGGGGGCCAGCCGCACGAAGGTGACTTCGGAGGGCTTGATCACCGAGCGGGCGGTCATCCGCAGCGACCCGCCGGACATCCTGCTCACGAACTACAAGATGCTCGACCAGCTCTTGTTACGGCATGAGGACGCCGGGCTGTGGGAGAAGAGCGCTCGCAGCCTGCAGTACCTGGTGCTCGACGAGTTCCACACCTACGACGGCGCCCAGGGCACCGACGTGTCGATGCTCCTACGGCGTCTCGGTCTCGCGCTGAAGAGCCACTGGGCGGCTGACGCCCCCGGCCTGACGCCGGAAGACTGGACTCGGCCGCTGGGACGCATCACCCCCGTTGCCACGTCAGCCACCCTCGGCGACAAGGGCGACCCCGCGGCAATGCTGGAGTTTGCTCACACCGTCTTCGGCGAGGAGTTTCCGGCCGGCAGCGTCATCACCGAGACACGGCTGGACCCCCTGGATTGGATCGCCGACGCCCCCAGCGTCGTGGCGGCGCTCGGTTACACGCCTCTCGATCTCGACGACGAGGCCGTCATCCGCGTCACCGAATCGGTCGCGGGCCTAGGCCAGCGTGCGGAAGGGCGAGCGATCGCCGAGACGGTACTGGCGAACCTCTACGCCGCACCCAGCAAGGGCGATGGGAGCCCGGACCTCGCCGGGGTGGATGCCGCGACTCTTCTCGACCTGCTGAAGGCGCACCCGGTCACTCCGCTTCTGCTGGATGCCGCAGCGGCGGCCGTGTCGGTCGAGCACTTGGCCGGCGCGCTCGCCGGAGAAGCAGAGCCCGGGCCTGGAGCCGAGCGGGCCGAACCGGAGAGGTGGCGGGAATGCGTCGTCGCGCTGCTGGCCGCCTTCAGTCATGTTCGGTCGGAAGTCGGGCGGGACGCGGCGTCCGTGGACCTGCATCTCTGGGTGCGGGAGCTGACCCGCATCGACCGCACGGCGAGCGGAACTCCGCGCTACCACTGGAGCGACGACGGAGACCTCGAGAGCCTCGACATCGAGGAGGCCACGTCCACCGAACAGGGGCCGGCACTGCCCGCGCTATTTTGCCGGCACTGTGGCCGCTCCGGGTGGGGCGTAATCCTCGCGCCCACGGGGTCCGATCTCGACACCGACGACCTGACCATCCGACGGCGCCGGTTCCAGCGCGACCAGCGGTTCCGGCCTCTCATCCATGCGCCGGCCGAGGGCGACTGGGCCCAGATGCCGGACGCGCCGCCCGTCGAGGGGCTGATGTGGTTCGCCGTCCGGGAACGTCGGCTGCTCGCGACGCTGCCGGACGACGAGCTCGAGCTGCGGAGCGGCCGCGTTCTGCCGGTGCTCACTCACCGCGGCGCCGACGCGGGGGAGCTGTCACTGGACGACGCCTGCCCTGCCTGCCAGCAGAAGAACGGCATCCGCTTCCTCGGGTCGGCCATCGCCACGCTGCTTTCGGTGACCTTGTCCACTCTGTTCGGCACGGACGGGCTCGACGAGGCGGAGAAGAAGGCGCTCGTCTTCACCGACAGCGTGCAGGACGCCGCTCATCGGGCCGGGTTCGTTCAGAGCCGCTCCTTCAGCCTCACTCTGCGCGCGGTGCTGCGCGAGGCGGTCGGCGACCAGCGCGTGAGCCTCGACCAGCTCGTCGAGGAGGTCATGCTGAACGCCGGGGACGACGCGCACCGTCGGTACCGAGTCGTGCCCCCCGAGCTAGTGGACCGCGACGAGTTCGCCCCCTTCTGGCAACAGCCCCGGCTTCGCGCCGTCCCGGCGTCGGTTCGCACCCGCGTGAAGCGCCGGCTGCGGCTGGACGCGGCCCTGGAGTTCGGCCTGCAGTCCCGCACCGGGCGAACGCTCGAGCGCACCGGCAGTGTCGCGGCCGAGGTGTCAGTCGGTCACGCCACCCTCTTGCGAGCAGCCGACCAGACGATCGAGGAAGCCGGCGGGCTGCCCACGCTCGAGGGGCTCGAATCACCCGACGCCCGAGCCAAGACCGCGTGGGTCCGCGGCGTGCTTGAGCGGATGCGGGAACGCGGCGCCATCGAGCACGAATGGTTTCACCGGTACCAGCAGGAGGACGGACGGAGGTACTCGGTCTGGGGCGGTCGGCCCCGCTCCGACGGCATGCCGGCGTTTCCTGCAGGGCGTCCCGCACCGGGCTATCCCCGGGTCGGCGGCAAGAAGCTGGAAAAGGCGACCGACCTCGATGCGGTCGCCACACCGCAGAGCTGGTACGCCATGTGGGCCGCGAAGAACCTCGGTCTCAGCCCAGCGGACGGAGCGAAGCTGGCCCGCCTTCTGCTGCAGCGGCTTGCTCAGCTCAATGTTCTTGGCGTCGTCACCAGCCAGACTGCTGCGCAGATCTACCAGTTGCCGCTGTCCTCGATCGTCGTAGGCCCCGTGGAGCTCTCGGACCTGCAGGCGGGCGGGCATCACCTGATGTGCCAGGTCTGCCAGACGCTGGTGCCCGGCAGCACCACCGTCGTCGACCAGCTGGCCGGGGCCCCGTGCATGGTGGCTCGATGCGGTGGGCGGCTCGAGCGAGTGAGTCGCGACGACAACTTCTACCGGCGGATGTACGCGTCCACCGACATCCGTCGGGTGGTCGCCCGTGAGCACACGAGCATGCTCGACGACGCCGTCCGCCTGCGGTACGAGGAGGCGTTCAAGAACCACCAGGACAACCCGCAGGCACCCAACGTCCTGGTCGCCACGCCCACCCTCGAGATGGGCATCGACATCGGCGACCTCTCGGCGGTCATGCTCGCCTCGTTGCCGCGCAGCGTCGCGTCGTACCTGCAGCGTGTCGGCCGCGCCGGCCGCCTGACGGGTAACGCCCTGAACCTGGCGTTCGTCACCGGTCGCGGTGACCAGCTCCCGCGGCTGGGCGATCCGTTGTCGGTGATCAACGGTCAGGTGCGTCCCCCCGCGACTTACCTCGACGCCGAGGAGATCCTCCGCCGCCAGTACGTCGCCTCCGTCGCCGACCGCCTGGCCCGCGACCCGCTGGCTCCCCACCCGCGTCGCGCGCAGGAGGCCATCGGCAGCACCGAGCCTGGTTCCTATCTGCACGCCCTCATCACCGAAGCCGAGACCCACGCGGACACACTGGTTGCCGCGTTCCTCGACGGGTTCCCGACCCTCGGTGAGGCGGCGCGCGAGGCCCTGCGGACCTGGGCGTCCCCGGTCGACGGCGTATCCGGAACCAGCCCGCTGGCGGTCCGCCTTCACGGGGAAGCGCACCGTTGGGCACACGCCGTCGAGACGCTTGGATTCCGGCGCTCAGCGATCGCCGCCGCGCTTCCGGAACTGCAGAAGGTGGCCGACGGCCCCGCGGCCACGGACGACGACAAGCGCGCCGTCCGCACCGCACGTGCGTCCCTGCGATTGACACTGAAGCAGCTCGCCGATCTCCGCGGTGAGTACTGGATCGGGGTGCTCGAGGAGTACGGAATCCTCCCGAACTACACGCTGCTCGACGACTCCGTCACGCTCGACGTCACGCTCAGCTGGGTCGACCCGGACAGCGGCGAGTACATGACCGAGCCCTTCTCGTACCACCGCGGCGGAAGCCAGGCTTTGCGCGAGTTCGCGCCCGGAGCGACGTTCTACGCCGGCGGTCACAGGCTGGTCATCGACGCCATCGATCTCGGGCATGACGGCGAGGCCGTGCGCACCTGGGTGTTCTGCCCGGCCTGCGGCTACGCGGCAGATCCGGCGGTCAGCGGGAGCGTGGCTGCCTGCCCTCGGTGCGGCGGCAAGGAGATCGCGGACACCAAGCAGCGCCTCGAGGTCGTGGAGCTGGAGCGGGTCTACTCGGCGATGCGTCGCGACGACGCGGTGATCACCGACGACCGTGACGAGCGCACCAGCGAGGTCTTCACCGTGGTGACGGCGGCCGACATCGACTCGGAGCGGGTCACCCGGCAATGGTTCGTCGAGGGCTACGGGTTCGGCGCCAAGCACCTGCGCGACCAGACCATCCGCTGGGTGAACATCGGCAAGGCGGGTGGGCAGGGATCCTCACGCCTGCTGGCGAACTCTGAGTACGCCGCACCGCTGTTCCGCATCTGCGCGTCGTGCGGGCAGTTGGACACCAGCACCGGTGCCAACCGACGCACCGAGCACCGACCCTGGTGCCCGCACCGGAAGTCCGCCACCGAGAACACCCGGAGCATCGCCCTCAGCCGGACGCTGCGCACGGAGGGGCTCGTCATGCGACTGCCCCGCTCGGTGACTCTCGGGGACGGGTTCGCCGTCCCCAGCCTGTCGGCGGCAATCCTTCTCGGCCTGCGCGAACGCATCGGCGGAGCGCCCGACCACATTCAGGTCGCCACGATCGTCGACCCGACGTACTCGGACGGCACGGAGAATCACGAGGCGTTGCTGCTGCACGACGTCGTCCCTGGTGGCACGGGGTACCTCGCCGAACTCGCGGACCCAGAGACGGTGTGGTCGATCTTGCATACCGCGTGGACGATCCTGCGCGACTGTGAATGCCAGACGGAGCAGCGTCTCGCCTGCCACCGCTGCCTGCTGCCGTTCGCCGCCCCCCACCAGGTGAGGTCGGTTTCCCGCGCCGCCGCCGAACGGCACCTGCGGGACATCCTCACCAGCGGCCACGGCGACGAGCCGGCGGATGAGATGGACTGGACCTGCACGCTGACCGAGCCTCGCGACTTCGATCCGGAGTCAGACCTCGAGCAGCGCTTCCGCGCCGTTCTGGGCGCTCGGCTCAAGGCGGCGGGCGCCACGATCAAGGACCAGCCCACCAGCAAGGGCAACCGCTCCACGATCACCATCGGTGGTAGCGGACGGGTGTGGACTCTCGAGCCCCAACAGTTCACCCAGGGGTCTGTCCCGGACTTCGTCCTGCGGTGCAACCAGGGCGGGATCCCCGAGGTGGCGATCTTTGCCGACGGGTGGCAGTTCCACGCCAGCCCCGCGATCAACCGGCTCGCTGACGACGCCGGGAAACGCTCGGTGCTCCGCGACAGCGGTCGCATCGTCCTCGGTATCACCTGGCAGGACCTCGAGGACGCCGAGGCAGGAGTCGTGTCCGCGCCGTCGTGGTTCTCGCCCGACCAGACCGGGGCGATCATCGCGGAGGCCGCGGGCCAGCTGACGGCCGCGTCGGTCGAACTCATCACGGGTGGTCCGGTGGACCTTCTCGTCAGCTGGATCCAGGACCCGCAACCAGACGCGCTGGAACGACTCGCGAACTGGCTTCCGTTGTTCCTGCTCTCGGCGTCGCAGCACCAGGGCGTCGCTGACCTCGACGGTTCCGTCGCCACTGCGGTCCACGTCCTCGACGGACAGAGCCCCGCGCCGGCTGAGGGTGTGTTCGGCTGGGTGTGGAAGAGCGACACCGTCGCGCTCGCGGCACGGGCGGTCGACCCGACGTCCAGTGCCATCGAGCTGGCCCTCGTCCTGGACGACCGGCCCCATCGCGTCGGACCCGAACACAAGGCCGCGTGGCGCGACTGGCTCCGGTTGAGCAACCTGCTCAACCGGCGTACCGCTCCCACCGTCATCAGCACCAGGACGCTGGCGGACCTGTCGGAGAGCTCTCCTGCGAGCGGTGCGGCGCTGTCACCCGCGGCATCGCTGCCGGCGGAGTGGCAGGAGCTGTACGACAACGGCACTGCCGCCGAGAAGCACCTTGTGCTCGCCCTTGCCGAGGCCGGCGTGGACGTGCCCGTCCAGGGCGAGGAGACGCCCGACGGCATCCCCCTGGGGCTCGCCTGGCCTCAACTCCACGTGGTCGTCGACATCGGCTACAGCGACGAAGACCGCGCAGACCTCAGCGTCGCGCATTGGCGGGTGGTCGAGCCGACCGCCGACGCCGTCCGAGACGTGCTCACCGCAGGAAGGTCCTAGTCCATGCCTCAGATCGTCATGGGTCCCAGCCAGACGGGCACGCTCGACTCGTCGGTGAAGAAGCAGGCGTACGCCTTCCTGGAGAAGCTCTCCACGGACGACACACTGCCGGGCCTGCACATCGAGCCGATCAACAACTCTGCGGACACCCGGGTCCGCACCGGCCGGGTCAACGACTTCTACCGGGCCGTGCTGTTCAAGGTGCAGGGCCAGGGCGACAGCGCGCACTACGTCTACCTAGGTGTGCTGCCGCACGACGACGCGATCTCCTTCGCCAGGAAGGCGCGCCTGACGGTCAACCCCGTCAACGGCATCGCCGAGCTCATCGTGGCCGGCGACGACCAGCCGACGCCGGAAGCCGTTGCCGGTCTCGCGGAGGCACGTCCGGCCCTGGCGGAGGTGCAGCCTGACCTCGTCGTCGCCCAGGAGGCTCCGGCTGTCGCGCTGCTCCCCGCGCTCGGGGTGGACGAGCCGGCGCTCGTCGAGGACCTGGGGATCGATCGATCGCTGGCCCTGGCCGCGCTGGCCGCGACCTCGGAGGACGAGATCCTCGGCCTCGTCGAGGGTGCCGTGGAGTGGCAGGGGCTCGCCCTCATCGACCTGGCCAGTGGCACCAGCGTGCAGGAGGTCAAGGACACCCTCAGCATCAGCGATGAGCCGGAGGCGCTGCAGCCGGACGTGGGGGAGGACCAGCGTCTGCTGACAGCCCTCCAGCACCCCGCGGCGAAGATGCAGTTCGCCTTCATCGAGGACGACGACGAGCTGCGCCGGGCGATTGAGGACACTGACTTCGCCGCTTGGCGGGTCTTCCTGCACCCGGAGCAGCGCCGGTACGCGACCGCTTCGTACAACGGACCCTTCCGGCTGTCCGGCGGGGCAGGCACCGGCAAGACCGTCGTCCTCCTGCACCGGGCCCGGCACCTGGCGCGGCAGAACCCGTCGGCCCGGATTCTCCTGACCACCTTCACGAAGACGCTCGCGGAGGCCATGCGGGCTGACCTACGCCGGCTCGACCCGACGCTGAAGCTGGCCGAACGGCTGGGCGACCCGGGCATCTTCGTGTCAGGGATCGACGCGACCGTCAGCGCAGTTCTCAAGTCGGCGGGACCCCACCTCGCAGTGGACGTCGAGGCGGTGCTCGGGCCGCGGTCCGCGGAGATCTCCGGGCGCACCAAGGACGCGGTGTGGGTGGACGCGGCCGCTGCAGTCCCGGAGCTCCCTGTGGATCTGCGGAGCAAGGCGTTCCTCACGTCCGAGTACGCGATGGTGGTCCTGCCCGCTCGGGTGACCAGCCGAGACGACTACCTCACGGCACGGCGACCAGGCCGAGGAGTCGCTCTCGACCGCAAGAAGCGCCTTGCCGTGTGGTCGGTCGTAGAGGCCTACCGGTCCCGGGCCAGCATCGAGGGAAGCATCGACTTCGCCGAGGCAGGTGCCATTGCGGCGGCGTCGCTGGAGCGGCGAACCGCTGAACAGGGGACCTATCGGGTCGACCACGTCCTCGTGGACGAGGGTCAGGACCTCACTCCCAGCCACTGGCAGTTCCTCCGGGCACTGGTGGAGCCCCATGCCGACGATCTCTTCATCGCAGAGGACTCACACCAGCGGATCTACGGTCAGCGGGTCGTGCTCGGGCGTTACGGCATCCGCATCGTTGGCCGGTCGCAGCGCTTGAAGTTGAATTACCGGACCACGGCGCAGACCTTGCGATACGCCGTCGGTGTTCTCGAAGGTGAGGAGTTCATCGACCTCGAGGACACGTCCGAGGACTCGGGGCACTACCGCTCGGCGCGTAGCGGGCCGCGGCCGCGCGTGGTCGAGTGCGCCAACCTCACGGAGGAGCTGGAGGCTGCCGCCAAGACGGTGAACGACTGGCTGGGGAGCGGCGTCGTCCCGGAGACGATCGGCATCCTCGTGCGAGACGCGCAGCAGGCGGGCCAGGTCAGCCGCGGGCTGGCCGACCGCGGCGTCGAGGTGCGCCTCGTCGATCAGGGAGCCCTGCGACAGGGCCAACCGCTGGTCATGACCATGCACCGGGCGAAGGGCATGGAGTTCGCGCGCGTGCTGATCTTCGGTGTCAACGAAGGTCTTGTGCCGGCCCAGTACCTACTGAAGGACCTCACTGAGGCCGACCGCGCGGACGCTCTGACCCGTGAGCGTTCGCTGCTGTACGTAGCTGCGACTCGGGCCCGCGACGAACTCGTCATTACGACGAGCGGTAGCCGAAGCGCCTTCTTGCCGACCGTTTAGCGTCGCCCGCGCTTTGCAACCCAGCGACATTTGAACATTCAGTGATAGTTCGCCGCCCCAGCGCTGCCATCAACTTCTTGGGTGCTCGCCAGAGCCACGAAAGAGAGATCGTTCCATGACCGAGCATAAGCTTGTTGACATCCAGCCGACTCCCAATGTACTTTTGGCCCTGACTCGCACGCCCATTACCCCTCTGGATGCGTTGTGCGAGCTCATCGACAACGCCATCGACTCATTCAGGGCGGCCGAGGTTGCGGGGGTGAAAGTCCCGTTCCGGCAGGTCTTCCTCGAGCTTCCCGGGCAATCAGAGGTGAGTCGCGGGGAGGGCTTGCTGCGTGTACGGGACACCGGCCTGGGCCTCACGGAACAGCAGATCGCGGACGCGTTGCGCGCGGGGTACAGCTCCAAGAACGCCTTCGACACGCTTGGCCTCTTCGGCATGGGCTTCAATATCGCGACGGGCAAGCTGGGGCGCGTCACGAAGCTCATTTCCGCGCGCCAAGAGGACGAGTACGCCTTGGAGGTCGTGGTCGACCTACCGAAGCTGATCGAGCAGGGCACCTTCGAGGTGCCCGCGCGGCGGATTGAGAAGCCGCACGGGTTCGAGCGCGGGACCATCGTCGAGGTTCGCGAGTGGTGGCCGGCCGGCGATCCGAACAACGCGTTCATCCGGAAGCTCGCCGCGTTGCCGAAGGCGGTGGTCCGGCGCGAGCTGGCGCGCCGTTACGCCACCTTGATCCGAGGGGAGGACGGGCCGCCGGCTCGTATTTCGGTCAATGGTGACCTCGAGTTGGCGTTTGAGCACTGCGTGTGGGACGTGAGTCGATTCGTCGAGCGGGCGGGATATGGCCGGATCCCGGCTCGCATCGACTTCGACCAAGAGCTAGCAACGTCGTCTCGGTGCCTCCGTGACGGCACGCTCATGAACGAGGCGATGGCGTGCCCCCGTTGCGGAGGAAACGATGTGCGCGCCGTCTCCGAGCGCATCTGGGGTTGGGTCGGGATCCAGCGGTACGACGATCAGAACGACTTCGGCATCGATTTGATCCGGAATGGGCGCGCGATCCGGATTGGTGAGAAATCAGCCTTTTTCGACTACACCGACGAGGATACGAAGCGCTCCGAGAAAGAGTATCCGATCGACCAGCAGTACGGTCGAATCGTCGGCGAGGTCCATCTCGACCATGTTCCGGTTGACTTCTCCAAGCAAGATTTCCAGCGTACGAGCGATGAATGGCACAGTGCTGTGCAGTTTTTGCGGGGTGGTTCGCTGCTCCCAAGTCGGTGGCCGGCCGGGGAGCAGAACACGACGCCGGTTTCCCGCCTCTTCCAGGGGTATCGCAAGGTGCGAAATTTCGGTCTGGCGGACATGTATATGGGCCGCTACAACGAGGCCCGGCAGAAGCCCGAGCGAATCTCTCGCGATGTGGAACGGGAATACCTCGCCAAATTCCAAGCTCGCGAACCGGGGTATTACGACGACGCTGAGTGGTGGAAGCTAGTCGAGACGGCGACCGACAAACCCATCGAGGAGCTGCCGGAGTGTCCGGACTGTGGTTACCAGAACGCCCCTGCGGCGGAGACGTGCGACGGATGTGAGCACATCTTCAAGCCAAAGACCTGTGTGAATGAAGACTGTGACTCAGTGCTTCCCGTCTCGGCACTGGACTGCTCTAGCTGCGGTTTCTCCCAGGTGCCGACGATCATCGCGCCGTGGTCATGCTCGTTCTGCGCCAAGGTGAATGAGGGCGACGAGGCCTCGTGTGAGCAGTGCGCACACCCGAGAGGTGCACCCCATCCGGCAGATCCGGAGGCGTTGGACGAGGACTCGTCCGAGGAGCCAGACCTCAGTCTTTCTGGGCTCACCCTCGACCTGGTGCGTGGCGGTCCCAGTACTGCCATCGATGTCTCGGTCCGGATGATGTCGCGCAGCATCATCCCGGCCTTCGGGGCAGATCCCGTGCCACTGATTGCTCGTAAGGCCATCCGCAGCATCACAACCTATGTTGATCCGTCCCATGCCGCCTTTGTAGACCTGGGAATGCGCATCGAAGACGCGGTGGCCGCCGAGGTGGCGCACTTCATTTACGACTCGCATTCCTCTCTAACGGGGGCGCGCGGCCACGCTACGGTCAATCTGATGACGCAGGTGCTCCAGAAGGCTTGGCCCGAAAGGGTTGCAGAAGCGCCCGACGGAGTGAGAGCAGAGATCGCGTCACTCTTCGCGCTGATCGCGGATCGCCTCGCCAGCATGGATGAGGTTTCCGACTTCTACACCGAGCTGTCGGTGGACGAGCAAAAGCGACTCGCGGACAACATGTTGTCTTCCGGCGTGGGGATGGCCAGTTTTACCGATGCCGTCCAGAGTGGTGACTATCTCCGGTATGCCGACCTTTCCGTGCTGGTGAAGTTCTACGACAAGTTCCCTCATCTCTGGTTCGACGGGCGAGTCTGGGACGACGCGTGGCCGGGGGAGGAGATGGGGTCCGCCCTGGCTGCAAGCGTCCGGCAGGAGCTGAAGGAGAAGTACCTCCGATGCCTGCAGGACTGCGCCTCTTACATGAGGTACCAGTCTCCTGAGCGGTTGCTTGTCGTCCGCGCGAAAGCTGCGCTCGACTTTTTGTCGGCGAAGCTGCGATGAGCCAGCGCCTGGTCACAGATCTCCTGGTCAGCGGGACGGGATGGCAAGCGCTCGAGCGCATGGTCATGCGCGTCCTGCTGGCACGGGGTTTC
This sequence comes from Geodermatophilus sp. SYSU D00758, assembly GCF_054049955.1. NCBI lineage: Bacteria > Bacillati > Actinomycetota > Actinomycetes > Geodermatophilales > Geodermatophilaceae > Geodermatophilus > Geodermatophilus sp. SYSU D00758. The sequence goes on along the minus strand of NZ_JBJGYK010000006.1, from coordinate 104,465 downwards.
CAACACGTGCGGCTTGCGGGCATGTCGGGAGACGGCGGTGCGGACGTCACTGCCAGCAAGGGTGGCCGACGGTGGCTCTTCCAGGTCAAACGGTGGAGGAGCCGGGTCGGTGTCGGTGTCATCGACGAAACGCTCGAGGCATGTGCCAAGTACTCCGCCGACGTGCCCGTGATTGTTTCAAGCAACGGGTTCGAGTCTTCAGTGCTGGAGCGTCAGCGCCAGCTCGCTTCGATGGGCGTGCCCTTGCAGCTGTGGGACCGCCAGAGGCTGCGGCGTCAGGCTGAGCTCGCCGAAGAGGATCCCATCGTGGTCCGTGAGCCGGAGGTCTACGGGCTCCGGCAGTACCAGGCGCATGCTGTCGACCGTGCCATGAGTGAGTTCGTTGAGGGTCGCAGGAGCGCCCTGATCGTCCTCGCAACGGGTCTCGGGAAGACCTTCGTCGCTGCTGAGTTCTTCCGCCGCCTATCAGGCCTTCGGCCGGGCGCCAAGGCTCTCGTGCTGGCTCACCGCAATGAACTCGTCTACCAGCTCGAGAAGGCCTTCTGGCCGACGCTAAAGTCATCTCAGGCCACTGTGGTATGGAATGGGCACGAGAGGCCCGATCGAGAGACGCTCGAGTATGCCGACCTCGTGTTCGCCTGTGTCGACAGCGTGTCTTCCCATCTGGCTGGCGGCGGGACGTTGCATGACTTCGCCGCCATCATCGTTGACGAGTGTCATCACATCGGCTCTGAGATGTACGACCGGGTCCTCGGCGAACTCTCTGCAGGGGAGGGTGGTGCCTTCCTCCTTGGAATGAGTGCCACTCCCTGGAGGCCGGATGGCGCTTCGCTGGACCGTTGGTTCGACCGGCCGGTGGTTGACATTGACATGGTGAGGGGTCTCCGTGAGGGCTACCTCGCCAACATCGACTACCGCATGTTCACGGATAACATCGACTGGGACCGGTTGCAGGGCCTAGATGGTTCGTTGTTCACCCCGAAGGCCATCAACAGACGCCTGTTCATCGAGGAGTGGGATGACGCGGTCGTCGAGCGGCTCGTGGAAACCTGGGGTGAACAAGACAATCCCAAGTGCATCGTTTTCTGCGGCACGATCGATCACGCCGAACGCATGGCGAGCAAACTCAACGCCCTCGCCTTCACCAGCGCCCGTGTGATTGCATCACGTTCGTCTGACGGTGCCGCCATGACGCCCGTTGAGCGTGCGCGTGTCTTGTGGGACTTCGCTGAGGGCCGGGCGGGTGTCCTCTGTGCCGTCGACGTCCTTAACGAAGGCGTCGACGTGCCAGACGTCAACATCGTTGTGTTTCAGCGTGTGACGCACAGTCGGCGCATCTTCGTGCAGCAGCTGGGCCGGGGCCTGCGCCTGGCGCCCAACAAGAAGAAGGTCATCGTCCTCGACTTTGTGTCCGATATCCGGCGCTTCGCTGCGGGGTTCGAACTGCAGGAGTCGCTGCAGCAGAAGAACAGCACTGGCCGTGTCCGGCTGGGCAACCGGGTGTCCTTCCAGAGGGCAAATATGGAGGACACGCGGGGTGCCCAGTTCCTTCGAGAATGGCTTGGTGACGTGGCGGCCGTCGAGGCGGCAGGAGAAGACGTCCACGTCCTGAGGTACCCCCCAGCAGTTACCTTTTCCTAATGAGAGGGTTGCGTAAGTGACCGTGAACTCGAGCAAGCACGATGCCACGTGGCGGAGCCTTCGTGGCGAGCTGCACACTGCCTATGAGGACATGTCGAGACTCCTTGATGGGGACAGCCGCATCCAGGATCTCTTGGACGCCTACTTGCGGACGAAGCGGCTATCCGCCAGGGCCTACCAGTCGTTGATTCTGGAGTCGATACCTGATCACGGCGCGGCATGGGTGGCAGTTCGGCAGTCCGTCGAGCAGGGAATCCAAGAGCGGTATGCAGGGCTGCTGCCCGAGTGGGCGCTGAAGGTGCCTTACGGCTCGGCTACGCACAAGCAACTGTTTTGCATCCTCCTCGACCGTCGTGGTGGTCCGGTGTCGGCGGACTACCTGCGAATCGTCACTGCAGACGCCGTACACGCGGAGCGGCGGGTGAGGGAGCTCCGGGAGCTTGGGTTGGACGTGGTCGCTACAAAGTCCAGTGGTGACGACACCTACTCACTGGCGAGCGCCGACGTCGACTTGGGCGTCGTGCCAACCCTCGTGGGCAACAACATCCGGGCAAACAAGAAGATCCCGGATGCAGAACGGAGAGAGCTGCAGGACATCGTGGGCCGCTGATGAGCCGGCTCCGCCCCAGGAAGTTTCATGCGCCAGAGCGGACTCAGGGACTGACGGGGGCCTCGCGCCGGCGCGGCACTTCGGGGGCTGGTTGCACTGCTGGGCGGTGGCCCCGGGACTTCGACCACCCGGGCCGCGATGAACTCGCCCGTCCGCGGCACGGGGAGACGAAGCGCTCTCGCCACGAAGGGGTCGTGTCTTGATGGCCGAGCACCAGGATGCCCTCGGGCCGCAGCTGCTCGCGGGCGCCTCCATTGCCACGGGCGCGCTTCATGGGATCGGCCGATCCATGCGCCTTGAGCTGGGGCAGCGGCCAGAGCGAATCTTGCGTCACTTCTTCTCCATGACGTGGATTTCGGATTCTTCGCCGGCTCGCCAGCGGGTCAGGTCGGGCTCCCCGTCGGGACCTCGTCTGGGTTGCACGCGGACCAGGCGGAGACCCTGGCCGACCGCGCTGCCGGTGATCGGCGTTCGCAGGTCCGTCACCCAGGCTTCGTCGGCCGCCGTGGCTAGCCGCACCGCTGTCCGGCCGTTGGTTGCCTTCTGGACTGCCAGCAGTCGGCCTTCGACGCCGTCCGGTGCGGACCACATCGAGAGCGCATCCCAGTGAGGCTGACAGTCGACCCGGCGGCGGCAGTACCGACAGTGCTCGCGTGTTGGCATCGCAGGCCGGTTGCCGAGGCTCCACGCCGCACGGTTGCTGTCCAGTTCATGCAGTAGTGTCGCCAGCCCCTCGCGTGGCAGCTCGACCTCCCGCATGCCTCGCCTGAGGCTGTAGATGCCGAGCCATTGAAGTTGGCCACCTCGGCATCGTTCGACGAGGGCGGCATACAGCCAGAGCTGGACCGCGATCGAGGTGGGCAGAGGAGTTATTGCCCCGTCACCTCCCGACTTGAGGTCCACCACGACGGGACCTCGTGGGGATGACAGCAGGACGTCCACCGTGCCCCACAGACGGCGGTCGTCGTCGTACAGAGTCACCTCGCATTCGGCACTCGGCTGACCGCCGAACTGGCACATGAACTCCCGCAACCCCGGAGCGCGGTGACGCAGGCGCGCCGCCGTCATCCGGCCGTCGGGGACATTGGCGTAGTCAACGCCGCGCTCCTCGGCCACGGATACGAACAGTCGCGCGAGCTCGCTGTCGCCGGCGGGGGAGCGCCAGAACCCTGTCCCGATCCAGCGCTGCAGCGCCACATGAGCCATCGTCCCGACATCACTTCCGACGCTCTGCTGCGGGACGGGGCGCCCGTCCGCCGGCAGGTACGTCACCGAGTAGGGACAGTCCAGCAAACGATTTGACGCCGCGGGGGAGAGCCAGGGGACTGCGTCATCTGCCACCAGTGGCCTCACCGAAGAGCTTGAGGACCGTGCCGGGGCTGCGGTCGAGGGTGAACGTATCCGCGAAGACGATGGCCGAGGCCTCGGGGTAGCGATCCTCGGCGGCTGCCAGCGCCTCCTGGAGTCGCGGGGCGATCAGCACCTTCTCGGAGGCCTCCAAGGGGTGCTTCGCCAGGACCACAGCCTGCTCGTAAAGGTTGTTGTCAAGGACGGCAGCCGGGCACGGAAGGCCGTCGATCAGCTCGGCACCGTAAGCCTCAGCCCAGCTGCTCATCGCCCGCCGCCCGAGGTCGCGCTCGATGGGCAGGGTCCCATTGCGCAGCACTGCGAGCAGGTCCCGGGCGAGCCGCCAGTCGAGCAGCGCGTGATAGGCCATGTTCGAGTAATCCCGCAGGCACCGGTAGCAGGACGCTGCACACTCGCCGGCATGATCCGGGTCCTCCAGCTCGCGAAGATAGGATGCGATCCGATCCTCGACGAGCTTGGTGAAGACCCCGGGATCCCCCAGGTGAGTGCTGAAGCCAGCACCGTTCTCGAGCGTGTCTGCGATGAACGCCATCATCGTCGGCTTGCCGTCGACGAGGCCGTTGTACAGCCCAGCGCTCAGTTCCAGCGTCTGGACGTCGAGATACGCCGACGCGGCGGTTCGCAGCAGGAAGGCCAGGGAGTACCAAGCGGCTCGCCGGGCATCAGCACTCTCGGTCGCGCCGCAGGGCTGCGACACACCGGTCTCCAGGTCCAAGCGGAAACCCGCGTCGTCGAGCACAGGAGCGCTCGAACCGACGAAGAGGAAGTCCGTGGGCTGGACCGCTCCAAGGGCGACGGATACCGCGTCACCACTGGCAGCCTTGTCCGGCAGCAGGCCCTTTTCCATTGCAGGAACGGATACGAAGCCGCCCCAGTCGAGCCACGCTGACGCGGGGCGGAAGCGGTGCAGCTTGCCGGCGTTGTCGTTGATGACGAAGCGCTTGCCAGGTCCGCTGAAGGCCGTGATCCCACCTTCCTCTGTCTTCCGCAACTTCGTGAGGTCAGTCATGGCCCGCGCGGCCATGGCGCGCGCCGACCACGAGAAGTTGCCGTTGAAGTCCTTTTCGAAGCCGGCCCGGAAGCCGAGCGGCTCGCGGAGGTCGAGCTCCTGAAAGACGCCGGGAGGCGCGCTGCAGCGTGGACAGGCAGTGGGTGGGGTGCCGTTACCGCCCGCCGATTCGGACAAGTGGGCGCATGACCGGCACACTGCCAGCCGGTGTGCGGAACCCAGGGGGTCCTGCTCCGGCTGTGGCTTTGCGCCGATCGGACGGAAGGCCGCCACGCCGACCACCGGGTACACGCGCCCGTCGCGGACGACCTCACTCAGCGGTGCGAACTGCGAGACCGCCATCGCCAGGTCGCGGTCGATGACCCCCTCCGGCGGCCACGGGCGCGAGTGATAGGGGCGCCGTAGGTGCAGATAGCGGACGTTGGTTGGAAAGCCGAACATGGGCAGCTCGCCCGCTTCGGCGAGCCGCTGGCTCAGCTCTTGATGACCGCTGTCCGAGGCACAGGCACGATCAACGGCCTCGATGAGCCCGTCACCGATCCACGCGCCCCAGTCGATCTCATTGATGTCCGACGGGGTGTAGGCGGACAGAGCCGCGGCGGCGGCCTCGATCTGACCGCGGCGCTCATCGATCCATCGCTGGACGAGGGGCTTCATTGACGGCCAATCGGCGCATAGGCCGAACTGGCCGTGTGGGTTGTTGGTGAGGCCGGATGCGAGCCCGGCGTTGACCATGCCCTCGCCGAGCTCGGCGAAGGCCAGGCGCAGCACCTCGCTCTTGAGGGCGCGGCGGAAGATCTCCGGCCGGTCCAGCGACAGGTATGGCTTGGGGGTCGGCTCATTGGTGATGAGGTGGGGACGGGCGAAGTAGTACTCATCATGGCTCCGCCCACGGCACACCGTGAGGGCGAGCGCGATGGGGGAGGTTCGCCGTCCCGCCCGGCCGACTCGCTGCTGGTAGTTGAATCGAGTGGGCGGCATATTGCCCAGCACGACCACCTCCAGGGCGCCGATGTCCACGCCGGCTTCCATCGTCGTGGTCACCGACAGCAAGTCGACCCCGTCGGCCCGCCGATTCTCCCGCGTGCCCTCGTCCAGGAAGATCCCCTGGAACCGTGCCTGACGCGCCTGCGCGTCGACTCGGTCAGTTTGTCCTGTCAGCTCTGCGGTGTTGAGACGGAAACGGCCGAGCTTCTGAGTCGCCTTCCACGAGTAATAGTCCTCACCACGCTCGAGGGGAGTGCCCTCTACAGGCAGCACCTTCCTGCAGCGGGTGCAGATGCCACACCCGCGGTGCAGGTGCTGCCGACGGCAGTTGCCACAGATCCAGCTCACGGCGCTGGGCTTCCGCAGCGTGACCTGCGCCGGGTCGATGATCTGCTGAGTGACTGCTCCGCCCCAGTACGCCAGGACCTTGGCCGGCACCGCTTGCGCGTCCAGACCGTGCGCCCGGGCGACGGCGTCCCAGTAGCGGACCAGCTTGGGATGGGGCGTGTCCCGGCCATCCCTCAGGTTGGTGAACCTCCGCAGATCGGCAAGAATCCGGAGGCTGGAGCGGGCGATGGCCGGAACTGAGGCAGGGTCGAGGTCGGCTTCCTGCTGGTCGGAGGCCAAGGCAAGCCATCCGAGGCCCAGTGACTCGAAGTCGCGCCCTGCGCCAGAGAAGAGACTCTCGATCACCTCCGTCCTGAGGCTGTAATCGATGTTGTTGAGAAGGTCTCGTTCGGCCATGGTCAGGTTGGCGCGCGGTGCAGGCGGAGTCGTCGCCCAGTCGTACAGCGCGGACCAGGGCGTCGGCTCCTGCTGAGCAACGCGGGCGGTGCTGCTCAGGGAGGCATGCGGGCCGCCCGGGTTGACGCCGAGGGCGAGTAGCGCATCACCCACTTGGGTTCCGAGGTCGCTGAGCGGTGCAGCGGCCGCGAGGCTGGCCTCCAGCTCAGCCAGCTCACCCTCGTGCGCCTCGTCCTCCTCCCCGCGCCAGAGATCCGCGACACGCGCGTAGCGCTTGTCGAAGCGCAGTTTCAGGCGCTTGACCGCCGCCTTGTTGTCGTCCGTCTTCTCCCCGCCCACGACCATCCGCCGGGCAGCTTCGACGTCGTCCCTGGAGTCGCCGTCCGCCGACACGAACTCATAGACCATGAGGCGGAGCAAGTCCTGGTAGTGGCGCAGCCCCATGCCGGCCGACAACTTGGCGGCGTCCTGTCGGCTGTCGGTGAAAACGATGGCCTTGCGCTGGTCCTCATCCAGCTGAGAGACGAGTTCGGTGACGAGAACCTGGTTGATCTTCTCGAAACCGGTCCGCATGCCACGGATGGGGCTCCGCTGGCGAAGCGGATCAGTGTGCTTGAGCCTCTTGCCGTCCGCGTACTGGATTTCCCAGTCGTCTGCGCAGTTCGGGCACCGAGTCGGGAAGGGCGAGAGTCCCGTCAGCTCGCGGACTGGCCGGCCACTCTTCTTGTCGCGCTTGGAGATGACGTGAAAGGTCCAGCCGGTGTGTGGCTTGCCATTGGTTGCGTTACGCACCTCCCCACTCGCGGGCTTGAGGATGCTGGGCCGGAACGAATACTCGACGTTCTTGCTGTCCGCGTCCCAGGAGAGGTCCTCGAGCTCGGGCTTCGTGGTGCGTGGCCAGTAGACGACGAAGTTTTCCGCTGTCCGCTCGAGCGACACCTGGTCGGGCATCTTCGCCAGGTCGGGTACGTCAGCGAGCAAGAGCGACTTGAAGTGAGGTGTCTGAGTCTCGCCTGCGGGAACGAAGCCGCCGAGGAGGACGTCGCCGCAGTTCTGGCAGTACAGAAGCTCGAGCACCCGGGCGCCACATGTGCACCGCGTGGTCGGCTCAGCGAAGAGCCTGCCGACGGTTTTCTTCTCCGTGCGCGGCGGCGCGTCAGGACTCCCTGCGTCCCGGCACTCGGGATCGACGCACGCCCACATGCCCGGAACGTTCCGAAAGAAGAGGTGCGCCCGAAGTCGGGGCCACTTCTGGCGACCCTCACTGTGCGGCACCGCGGACAGGAGAGACTGCAGGGCGGCTTCGGCAATGGCGTCCGAGGCCAGTGGGAAAAGCAACCGGCGGAGCTGAGATTCGTTCTTGGCCTCCGGAACCTCCACCGGCTTCCCGCCATCATCGAGATGGAAGGCGCTCTTCAGAGCATCCTGCGCACCCATCTCCTCGGCGACCTGCAGTGCCGTTTCCGGGTCGTCTGAACGGGCGAGCCGTTCCGCCGCGGCAGAAATGTCTGCCTGCAGCGGTTCGGGGCGGATCGTGTCACCGGGGATGAAGTCGAAGCTGGCCTCGTCGAGGCCGAAGAAATCCTGGATGTACTCCCGGTCTCGGACGGGGTCGAGGCTGGCAGAGGCCGCGAGGACACGGAGCTGCTCAGGGCGATCAATGAGGCCGAGCCGGTTGCGCAGGTTCCGGATGAGGAGCGCGACCTCGGTGCCGGCCGTACTGCGGTAGGTGTGGAGCTCGTCGATCACAAGGGTAAAGCGGTGGGAAGGGTCGGCGTCGAGCCACGTCCGCGTCTGATCGAAGAACACACTCTCCCGCGGACGCAGGAGCATGACGTTGAGCATGCTGTAGTTGGTGATCAGCACGTCCGGCGGTGCGTCAAGCATGTCCCATCGGCTGCGCATCTCGGCCCCGTGCAAGCGGGGGACGAAGTACTGCGTTTCGCCGCCTAGTGCGGCGGCCTTAGTGGAGCGCTCATCGAACTCGTGCAGGAGCCGCCGCAGAGCGCCTCGGGCCCGGCCGTCGTCAGGTGAACCCGTGACGGGTGTCGCCCCGGTGTAGCGGCCGAAGTAGAAGCGGTGACCGTGGCGGTGCGCGTCCAGCCAAGCGCGGGCGTCGTCGCTGTCGAGGGCCTTGCGCAAACGGATCAGCTGGTCGTCGACCAGCGCGTTCATCGGGTAGAGGATCATCGCCCGCACTGCTTGCGGGCGACCGTGCTCGCCCCGGCGCTGCGGCACGAAGGGCCCGTTCGGATTGCGCCACCAGCTGTTGTCCGGGTCTCGTCCGCCCGTCCAGGCAGCGGACTCGGTGAGCAGCGAATCCAGGATGGGCAGGAGGAACGACTCCGTCTTGCCCGAGCCTGTACCTGCGGTGATGACCATGTTCCGGCCGGCTTGCCTGCCGGTGGCGAGTGCCCGCTCCTGGTGGCGGTAGAGCCTCATGTGGGGTGGGATCAAGCCGGTCGACGCGAACGGAGCCAGGTCCGCGGATGCTCCAGCGGTGGCCGCAGAACCGGCCAGGTCGTGATCCGCTGCCGCGTACTCCGGCCGGAGTTCGATCAGCGGCCGCCGGTAGATTCCGTTGTCCCGATCAAGGAGGGCCCGCCGCTCGCGCTGGAGCTCCTCGTCGGCGAGCCCGAAGGGCGTGTCGTAGTAGCGGAAGAATGCGTCCTTCAGCCGCTCGAAGCTCCCGACGACGTCCAGGCCGGTGGGGTCGTTTCCCATGATTACTCCTAGCTGACTTCGAGGGTCTGCCCGAGCGAGGCCGCAACGGCTTCAGCGATCGAGCGAGGGATGTTGTCGTAGCTGCCGGTCTTCGCCAGGCTTGAGAACCGGGGGGTGAAACCGCTGCAGAGCACGAGGCAGCGCTGTTGCAGCACCGGAAGGGGAGCACCCCAGTCAACGTGAAGGCAGCCCGTGTCTCGGCCGCTGCTGTCGGCCCTCCAGCGCAGCGGTCTCACCTTCACTGTCGCGAGTGCGGTGAAGACGGCAGAAGGCATATCGCACTGCCGCCATCCATCATGCCGGAGATAGAGGTAATGTTTGCGGCCCGCATAGTCATACCGGTAGGCGCCGTGCGGTAGCGGCCTAAACAGCGGCGGCCCCCACTGCAACGTGAACGGGTCGAACAGCTCAAGACTGGCGTTCCGCAGATTCGGCCCGGCCGCGGGTTCTCCGAGCTGCGGTCGGCTGAGGTGTTCGGCCAGTTGCTCGGCGGCGCAAGGAACATAGGTCGCCTCTAGAGCCTTCGCGGCCTCGGAGAGATCACCAACGGTGTCGTACTGAAGGAGGACGACGGTCGGCCGTGGCATCCCGGAGGGCCGCGATACCTGCGGCAGCCGGTGTACCTCGAGGTCAAGACCGTCAAGTTTCCGCTCACATGATTCGCCGCGGCAGCCGACGAGCAGCGCGAGACCGTCGCCATGCGGGATGCGGGTGAGAACCAAGGGGGTGGCCGACCAGCGGTCCCGATCCCAATCCAATTCGAGACTGCCGAGGGCCGACATGTCACGGAGCCACTGTCCCGAATCGGCTGGTCTTAGCGTTCCGTTCTCTGTCCGGACGAGCCAGTCGTGTGTGCGTCTCAGCCGCCCGATAGTCCCGGCCTGCTGGATGGACAGCCACCTCGCCAGAAGGTCACCCAGCACGGCGCACCCTTTCCCACGCGCGGATGTAGCTGTCCAGAAGGGGCGAACTAGACCGCCAGTGCAACGAAATCTGTTCCCACATCTCGTGACCGTCAGGCGACAGGCGGGTCAGGTGCGGATCCAGCCAGCGGATGAGGGCGGGACATTCGAGCGCGCCTGATCGCTGATTCACACTCAGAAGCCACACAGCACTGGCCGGCGGCGTGAACTCCCAGTAGGGCGACTCGGGCAGATCCAGCTGGGAGCGCCAGTCCGTCGGTGGAGGTAGAGCTACGGAGGTGACGTGTCCTCGTTGGTCGGAGATGAAGAAGGAACGTGCATGACGACGCAGGAGGAACGGGTGGGGCGTGTCTCCGTGGACCGCCGCGCCAGCGATCGCGCTAGGCCCGATCGGGCCTTCTGCGAGTAGAGGCGGCGTATCTTCCTCTCCGAGCTTCCAGACGAGCTGCCGGCTCTCAGCCTGGGGCAGCTCATCGCCACCGTGAAGGAAGAAGTCCAGCACCATGCCGTCGACTTCCAGACGATGGGGTCCGGCTTCCAGGCCAAGCGGCCTCAGCGGGACAGCGAAACCCGTCGCAAGAAACGCTGGGTCTTGATGATGACCGTCCAGCGCCGCGGCGACTCGTCTCTCGCCATCAGACGATGGGAGCAGGAGGTCCGGTGGGCCGCCCAGTAGGTAATGGTGATTGCCTAGGCGTTCCGCCACCTTGAGGCCATTGACGAGGCGTGGGCGTGCGACAGGTTCGGGGCGAAGTGCGGAAACCAGGCTCGGGGTGAGTCCTTGTACGGCATTCCGGAACGCGGCGTCATTCTCGAGGACGACGTTCAAGTAAACGACGCGTCCAGGGACGAGAGCCTTGTCTGGTGTTTGCTTGAAGCGCCGCCACCCGCTGCGTGCGGCTGTCTGCAGGACAACGTCCATGGCGGCCCCGTGTTCGGGGCGGACAGCTAGCACATGCTGCTCGTGAGGCACAACGGAGTCGACGCTGAGCCACTCCGCAGCGGGGTGGCCGCGGAACGCGAGAATGGGTTGGTCCCGAAAGACGGCCTCCAAGCCGTCACCGCGAAGACTCAGTCCCTGCTGGTGATGAAGCGTCGCGGCCAAGGGAGGCATGCCCTCAGCCGCGTACAGGTCTCCGTAGGCTGGCTGGCTCAAGTGCACGGTGCGATGGCCGCTTTGCTGGAGCGTCGCGTGCGTCACCCCTTCGACCACCGGGACGGCCCACGTGGCGGTGAACGCGTCGAGGTCCAATGCGATGCGCAGATCAAGCTGACGTCGGCCCCGTGACGTAAGGACAAGCCCATCCCATTCGCTGGCTTGACGATGTACGAGCTCCCCGAGCACGTGATGCAAGCCAGGAGTGTTCAGGGCACGGGTGAACGTCTCGGAGAAGCCACGAGGGCGACTCGCCCACAGCGATAGAAGGCCAGGCAGGGCGTTCACGGGCGGAACCCCGTGCTTCTTCACATCGAGCGCCGCGAAGAAGTGCGTCAGCAGCATCCGGTCGGACCGTCGCAGAAGTGCCTGGGATATCGGGTAGCCGACCTTCCAGAAGGTCTCGTGCGTTTCGATCGTGCTTGTGCCCAGCGCGGACGCACGAGCAGACACCCATCTGTCAAGGTCGTCCCACCAGCCGGCGACCACCTCAAAGCCGTCGCGCAGGTCATCCTCGATGCGGAGCATGTCGGCCCCGCTCGCGGCGGGCTTGAGCAGCTCGGCAAGGCGCAGGTAGTACGCCGCCGAGGTCGCTAGTTCATCGGTATGCATGGCTGAGGCGGCCAGGACGGACACCGCCAGCACCGGAAGATTCGGTGGCGGCTGATCAGCCAGCCTCGTCTTCCAGCGCCGCCAGCTCAGATCAAGTGAGTCGAACAGACGGTTGCCGAAACGCCACTCAAGTCTTTGGCCGACGCAGGCACTGAGGTCGGCGACAGGCTGGTCCAACTCCGGCCAGAGCCGCGCGGCTTCGTCCACGTCGAGGAAGAAGACCCACGGCGTCGACGCGTCGCGGTCAGCGAAGAAGACCGCGGATAGGGCGGATTGCCACTGCTCCCAGCTCCACTGCTGCCCGCCGCTGGGCATGCGACCACCCCCGTCCCGTCCGTGATCGTCCGCACACTAAGCGGCAGCACCTGCATATTCGAGTCTCTGGCGTGACGGAAGCCCCGGCTGGGGGACAGGGGACTGATGGGGCGGTGGAGGCCTCGTGCGCGGGAGTGGTGGCTGGTCACTCGGAAGTGTCAGTGGTGGGCAATACCGTGCTCCCATGACCGACAGCGCGGAGGACCGCCGTCAGGGCCTCCTCGGGCGTCTCGTGCTCCCACACGCGAACGACCGTCCAACCAGCGCCCCTCAGGGCCGTGTCCGCCCGCCGGTCCCGCTCGATGTTGCGCCGCAGCTTCGGCGTCCAGTACCACTCGTTGTGCGTCGGTTCGCGGCCGTGGACCGGGCACACGTGCCAGAAGCAGCCATCGACAAACACGGCGACCCTGCGTTTGGTGAAGACGATGTCCGGCCGGACTCGCACGTCGTCCAGGTCGAGCCGGTGATCCTTCCGGAACCGGTAGCCGCGGGCGTGGAGGGCCGAGCGAAGGCGGACTTCGGGCTTGGAGTCGACTCGCCGGTTGGCCTGCATGTTGCGCGAACGGCCGGGATTCAGGGGCTTCGGCCGACCGTCGCTGTGGCGGCCGTCTTCAGCAGTGGGCACGAGCACAGTCTGCGCGTCGGCTGCCATGGGTCAGGAACACTGACGGACGATGGGGCCGGCCTGCCGGACACTCAGGCGAGCACCACCGAGGGAGAGTTGTGACGGATCTGAACGTCGTGGAGATTTGCGCTGGTGCCGGAGGACAGTCCCTCGGGCTGCACTTGGCGGGCTTCCGGCACGAGCTTGCCGTCGAGCTGGACGAGACTGCAGCGACGACCCTGCGCAACAACCTCTCCCGGCGCTGGCCGCATGTTGACCCCGCGGAAGTCGTTGCGATTGGCGATGTCGCTGACCCCGAGGTCTGGAAGCCGGAGGACTACGCGGGCCGGGTAGCGCTACTCGCCGGCGGTGTGCCGTGTCCGCCCTTCAGCGTTGCAGGCAAGCAGCTAGGTGCAGGTGACGAGCGTGACTTGTTTGCCTGGGGAGTCAACTTGGCTGGCCGCGTGCGTCCTGAGGCGCTGCTCCTCGAGAACGTTCGTGGCTTGAATGACGCCCGATTCGGCGGTTACCGGCAGGCTGTGGTCGACAAGCTGGAGGATCTGGGGTATAGGGCAGACTGGAAGCTGCTTCATGCCAAGGACTACGGCGTCCCGCAGTTACGGCCACGAATGGTCCTTGTGGCGCTGCGACCCGAGTACGCTGACTACTTTGAGTGGCCAGAGCCGCAGCTCACCACACCGACCGTCGCCAGAGCCATTGCCGACCTGATGGGCGCCAACGGATTCAGGTACATGGACAAGTGGATGGAAAAGGCCGATGCAATTGCTCCCACGATCGTCGGTGGGAGCAAGAAGCACGGCGGAGCAGATTTGGGGCCGACGAGGGCGAAGCTAGCCTGGGAAGAGCTATGGGTTGATGCCCACGGACTGGCCAATTCCGCGCCCGGCGAGGACTGGGATGAAGCGGACTATCGGAATCGGCGGGGCCCGCGGCTGACTGTCGATATGGTGGCGCGCCTACAGGGTTGGCTCAATGAGCCTGAGTATGAGTGGCACTTTTCCGGTCTAAAGACGAGTCGCTATCGACAGGTTGGAAATGCCTTTCCGCCCCCTGTAGCCCGGGCCGTGGGTGAAAGCATCGCCCGCGCGCTTCGCAAGGAGAAGGTTGCTGGCGGCATCCGTGCCGATCTCAAGATGCATGATGAGGTTTACCATGTCATGCGTGATGCGGGCACCTTCCTCACGCCTTACCGCATCAGCCAATTGCTCGGTGGGCGGCTTTCCGGTGGCGAGGTGGAGAAGCGCATCGCTCACCTGAAGCACGACTTTGACGTGGCGGAACGTCGGCGCGGTGGCCGGACGTCTTATCTGCTCGGCCAGTGGCGCGCGTTTCAGGGACAGGCAGACCACATCAGGCACGAAGCCTTCGGCGAAAAGCGGCTTCGGGGCCGTATCAGCTGACCAACGGTCGCTCGACCCGCGCTTGCCATATGTTTTCGCCGTGCCAGCGGAGGTAGTGGGAGCCCGGTGGCTGGGCGTGAGATGGCAGGGAGAGCTGGGCAAATAGAGGTGGCCGGCCGAAGGCTGCCCTCGCAGCATCATCCTCGTGGGCCATGGCCTCAACCTCGGGGAGCACCAATACTCGGAGGTTCACATCGACCGTCAACAGACCGGTATCGAATGCGACGTCATGCGTAGGGCAGGCTGCTAGCCCGTTGGTGATGTCAAGTCGCTCGCTGCTGGTGCTCGACCGCCAGGGCTTAATGTGGCTGGCCGTCAGCATTCGCGCCGCTCGACCTCGGGGTCCCGGCACCGCGAGCCCACAGAACACGCACCGGTAGCCGTGATTCTCCAGGACGCCCAACGCGAAGCGGTGCTGTCCGACTCTGGCGGCCGCCGTCAGAAGTCGTTCCGTGACGGCCTGGTCCACGGCGCTGTTGGCCGCTGCCCATTGAGCAGCCTTCGCCTGTGCCTCTGACTCGACCGCACCCATATCGATTTCAGACTGACCGAGAAGCCCGATCTCCTGGATCCCATCTTCCAGATCCAGAAAGTCCGGCAGCCTTTCTGTCCCGATGCTCACGCGCCGCGCTGATTCCAAGATCAACCGATAGATCTGGTTCAGGCGATCAAGATTGGTCAGGAGTTCGGCGGCGATGACGGACTCGTGTCGTGCACCGTTTGGTCGGCTCCCGTCCAAATTCGCCATCTTGGCGAGCACTGACGAGTTGGGTCTGGAGAAGAGCTGCGCCAGCTGGGGAACCGGTGGCTCTGCACGATGGGCGCTGGTGCTGCCGTACTTGCGATGGTTGACCTTCAAGCTTGCTGCGAGGCACAGAAGTGTCTCGACGGGCAGAAAGTCCACTTGGCGCTTGCCAGGCTCGGGAAGGCGGCGGGTGAGGATCGACTGCCATTGCTCCCGCGCCTGGTTGGCGGTGAGCGCAAGGTAGTCCGACGGCTCGGGCATGTGTCTTCCGTTCCTAGGAATGTGTCAACGATCGGACTGGGGATGGGGGCGTCAGTCGCCCGAAGCCTTGCAATGCGTGACGGCGTGTTCCCAGATCACGATGTCTGCGGCACGGAGCGGGCTCAGTGGCCGGTCATCCGGGGTGCGTTTGGTGGCCGCGAGCTTCTCCAGCCAGGACCGGCTGGCGCGCAGGTCGGCCTGTAGAACGGGCCACAGCCGTCGGGGTGCCTCCTTGTAGGCGCCGATCGGCGGTCGGCGCCCGAAGTAGAAGCGGTAGATTTCCCGATCGAAGATCGGGACGAAGGCCGGCCGTTTTCGGTGGAGAATCTTGGTGGCGGCAACGGCTTTCAGCCGGGGAACCCCACGTCCGCGGGCCTCTCCGCAGGCGATTAGCGCTGCATCGACGTGTTGCCAGGGGCCGTCGGCATCGTCGAGGTCGAGGTCGAGGAAGTCGACGGGTTCTCGGGCGCTCACATCCAGGACGGCCTGGAGACGCTTAAGCACATCGGCGCCAGCACAGTCCTCCTGGAACAACGGCACGACCTGGTGGTAGTCGATCCGTACGCTGAGCAGCGCTGGCGCGAGGCAGTCCAGCGGTGTAAGAGCATCCGGATCCCCGAGCCGGTCATAGGTCCAAAACGCCCGGGGGCCGTTGCGGTCGGTGTAGTGGTCGAGGTGCTTCTCCGCGCAGGCGCGGAGTGCCGCAATGCTCGGGTCGATCGGAGTTCTCCTCTTGGCGATGCGCATAAGTCGGGGGCCGCGCTTATTGCACGGTCGCGGCGAGGGCACCTGACGGTGTTAGGAACGCGAGCCGCCGGTCGACTGCGGCGGACGCTCCGGCTGCCGTGAGGATCTGGCCGTACGTTTTGATCTGCGGCGCGTAGTACTGCGCGCGGGAGGCGACGGCCTCGGCGGGGATGGCGTCGGTCTTGTAGTCGATGATCACCAGGGTTCCGTCGTCCTCGCGGTAGACGAGGTCGACGTAGCCCTCGAGCACGGTCCCGTCGGCCTGCACCGTTCCGACGTACATCTCCCGCCAGTGCTCGCGGGCAGCAGCCCGCTGCACCAACTCCGACGAGAGCGCGGATCGCACCAGCGCGGTCACCACGTCCGCATGGCTCTCCACGCCTTCGGAGACGCACTGCGCGGCCACGGCGTCGTCCAGACCTGCGCCGGTGGTCAGGTCGACCGACTGCAGCACTCCGTGCACCGCGCGGCCGATCGCCGTGCCGTACCTGCCCTTGGACCAGACAGGCAGTTCGACGTTGAGCGGCCCCTTGGCCCGGCCGGCCTCCTCCGCGCCGAAGGCGACAGCGGGTTCCGTGCCCTCCAGACCCGACGCAGACATCGCCGAGGCGCGGGCGCTCGACTGCCGCACCGACGTGAGAGCGGCGAGCCACTGGTCGTACTCCTGGGGCTCGATCGGCGTGGTCGGCTCCACGAGGGCAGGCATGGCCTCCGGAAGGGCCGCGACGGACCACGCTTCGGCGCCCTCCGTCGCCAGACCGTCGTCGGCCATGAGCCGTGCCGCCGTCCGCGTCGAGGAGGCCGCGGACCGGTGCAGCGACACCACCAGGTGGTCCCGCGCCCGGGTGGCGGCCACGTACAGAAGCCGGCGGCGCTCGCGGTCGTCCATCTGCTCATCGATCGGCGCCGCCACCTCGAAGTCGCCGGTGGTCACGCCCTTGCGGAGCGACACCTCGTAGCCGCCGCCCGCGGGCCACAACACCCGCACCCCGGACTGGTTCCGCGGGCCGGCCGTCATGCCGCTCATGACGACGATGGGGAACTCCAGGCCCTTGGCCGCGTGGATCGTCATCACCCGCACCGCGCTGGCGTCGGTCTCCGGCAGCGACGCCTCGACCACCCGGGACGTCTCCTCGCCCTGCTGCGCCGCCCACGCCAGGTAGGCGCGCAGCCCGCCGTGCTCGGACTCCGACCACGCACGCGCCTGGTCGACGACGAAGCGCAGCCGCCGCCACTGGTCCCGAGCCCGGGGCCCGGGTGCGGCCACCTCGAGCATCCGGCGTTCCGACACCAGCGCGGCGAGCACCTCGCTCGGTGCCATCCAGCGCGACCGGTGGTGCAGCCGGCGCAGATGGTCCAGCGCTCGCGCGACCGGGTGCGCCGCGCGGGTCTCGTCCACCGGCGCCAGCAGGTTGAGCACCCCGCCGTCGCGCTTCCAGGTCCACAGGTCGTCGTCCCCGCAGCCGTACAGCGGTGACCGGAGAGCCGTGACCAGTGCCAGGCCGTCGCTCGGGTCCGCGATTGCTCGCGCGGCGGCCAGCAGGTCGCGCACCTCCTGCGCCTCGTACACCAGCGAGCTGGCCTCGGCGCGGTACGGGATCCCCGCCGCGTCGAGCGCCTCCTCCAGAAAGGGCAGTGAGGTGCGCGCCGGCACCAGGATGGCGACGTCGTCCAGCCGTGCCGGCCGCCAGGTCTCGCCGTCCTCGTCGAGGACCCGCCAGCCCTCCGCGATCGCTCGGCGAACGATGCCGGCGACGTCCGCCGCCTCGAGCTCGCGCAGTTCCGCCGCCGTGAGCTTGTCCGGGTGCGCCTCAGCACCCAACGCCACGACGGCGGGGGAACCGACGGCCGGCTCACGCCGCGGGACCAGCGGGGTGTACCCCGGTTGCGCATCCGGCTCCGCGACGATCAGCCGGCTGAAGACGTCGTTGACCCAGGTGACGATCGGGGCGGTCGTCCGGAAGTTCGTCGTCAGGCTGACCTCCCCGCCGATCACCTGCTGCGAGCGCAGGTACATGCCGATGTCGGCGCGCCGGAACCGGTAGATCGACTGCTTGGGATCACCGACGACGAACAGCGAGCCGGGCGGGACGGCGACGTCCTCCCACCGCTCCTGCACGGCCTCGGCACCCCCGGCGATCCGCACCGCCAGCTCGATCTGGATGGGGTCGGTGTCCTGGAACTCGTCCAGCAGCAGCTTCGCATACCGCTGCTGCAGGGCCGCCCGGACGTCGGGGTCGAAGCGCAGCAGATCGCGGGAGAGCACCAGCAGGTCGTGGAACTCCAGCCGGCCGGCCGCGCGGCGCTCCTCGGCGGCCTCGAGCACCCGGGCGGCGATCCAGCGGCTGAGCAGTGGAAGCGTCGACTCCAGCACCTCGGCCACCAGCGTGGCGGCGCCGTCGAGCAGCTGCCGGCAGTCGGCCTTGAGCCCGTCGAGCACGTCCTTGCCGCCCCAGCTGGCGCTTCGGCCGTGGCGCAGCTTCAGCCCGGCTGCCTCCCGCAGCACCTCCAGCTGCTGCGCGGCGTTCGCGGCCTGCGCTGCCTCGCCCAGCCGGGCACCCCACGCGCCGACCGCCGCCAGGTCGGGGAGGAACTTGTCGTCGGCGTCTGTGCAGTCCTCGGCCCGCGCCGCGAGCTCGGCCGCGCGCTCGACGAGCCGCTCCAGGTGGCGCAGCTCGGCCGGCGCGGGGTCGTCGCCGTCCAGCACCCGGTCGGCGACCAGGTCCCAGTCGGCGTTGAACAGCTTGGCCAGCGACCGCAGGTGCTCCAGCGTCACCCCGGCCGACATCGCCAGCAGCAGCGGCTCGGCGATCGAGTCGTCGTCCAGGAGCCGGCGGCGCTGCTCGGCCCAGCGCTCCTCGAAGGCGACGGCGGAGCTGAGCTCGTCGGCGACCTCGAGCAGCGGCGGCAGGCCGGCCTCGATGGGGTGATCGACCAGGATCCGCTGGGCGAAGGAGTGCAGGGTGCCGATCGCGGCGCCGTCGAGGTCGTCCAGCGCCTGCTCGGCCCGCTCCCCGCCGCGCCCCTCCAGTTCGGCGCGCAGCCGGTCCCGCAGCTCGGCGCCGGCCTTCTCGGTGAAGGTGACCGCGGCGATCGACCGCATCGGGACGCCGTCATCGAGCACGAGCCGGGCAATCCGGTCGACCAGGCTCTTGGTCTTGCCCGAGCCGGCGCCGGCCTCGACGAAGAGGGTTGTCGAGGTGTCCTCGCGGATGGTGTCCCGGGCGGCGGCGTCGGCCAGGGGTGTGCTCACGCGTCGGCTCCGTCGGTGTCGGGCAGCGGGTCGATGAGCCCGACGAGGTCGGCGAGCCGGGCGTCGCGCCGCTTGCGCTCCCACCGGCCGCGCGCCTGGCCGTAGCCGATGCCGTCGGGGTTGCAGTAGGCGCACTGCACGTAGGCGTAGTCGTCGGTCTCCGGCGGCCGGGCGGGGAACAGGCCCGCGCGGATGCTGGTGACGATGGTGTGCAGCGTGCGCGCGTAGACCTGCTCGATCTCGGCGGTCAGCGGGACCTCGACGCGCCCCTTGTCGCGGCGGACGAACCAGTAGGCGGCCTCGACCTCGGTCTCCGGGGTGCCGTGGGCCTGCCGGGCGGCGTGCGCGTACACCGGCAGCTGCAGCTTGGTGCCGCCGAGCACCGGGTCGTCGGCGGTGAGGTCCTTGAACGCGCGGTTGCTGCCGCTCTTGATGTCGGTGACGAACAGCCGCCCGTCCTCGGCCTGGTCGACCTTGTCGGCGGAGCCGCGCATGAGCAGCGTGCCGCCACCGGGCAGGGCGATGGCGACCGGGTCGGCGTCCTTCATGCCGAACGGCAGCTCGCTGGCGACGACGGCGGCGCGGTGCTCGCGGCGCCACTCGTCGTCGGCGGTGAGCATCGCCTGCAGGTCGGCCTGGATGCGCACGAGCGTCTGCTGCCACAGCCGCGGGTGCCCGGTGCGGCCCTCGGCGGCGAACTGCTCGGCCTTCCGCGTCGCGATCTCGGCCAGCCGGCGGCGCTGCTCGGCGCGCCACGGCTCGCCGAAGCCGGGCAGGCAGCCCTCGTGCTCCTTGACCAGGGCGTCGAAGGACTCGTGCATCAGCGTGCCGATGTCGGCCGGGCTGATCGTGATGAGGTCCTCGGGCTGCTCGACCGGCTGGACCCGCAGCACCTGCTCGACGAAGTAGGCGTGCGGGCAGCCGGCGTAGCGCTCCAGCGAGGTGGGGGAGACCGGGCGCTCACCGGTGGCGAAGTCCGGCAGGCCCTCGGCGACGGCGGAGAGGTCGCCGTCAAAGCGGGTGAACGCCGCGCCGTCGCGGCCGCGGCGCAGCTCGTGCGCCGCGGTGACGACGGGGTCGGCGAGCTCGACGCCGGCGTGCGCGGCCTGGGTGCGCCACTCCTGCTCGCTGGCCGGGTGCGGTGTCCGGATGAGCTCGCCGGCGAAGGACGGCGACGTGGTGAGCCAGCCGGTCGGCGGGGCGTCCCACTCGGTGGCCGAGAGCTCAGGGCGCCCGGAGAGGGCACGCAGGGTGGGCAGCAGCCAGCGGCTGGGCAGGTGCCGGCTCTTGGTGCGAAGGTCCCCGCGCGGGAAGGAGGCGATCACCTGCGGGGCTGCGGCGAAGGCGGCCAGCAGGTGCCGGTGGGCGGCATCGATGCGCTCGCGGTAGCTGAGCAGCTGTCCGCCGGTGACCTCCCGGGCCCGCTCGGGGAGGAGCGGGTCCTCGCGCAGCCGGCCGGCGTAGACGGCCTCGGCCAGGCCGAGGACGAAGACGACGTCGGCGTCCAGGCCGATGGCGGCCGACACCGGTGCGACGAGGACGCCGTCACCGAAGCGGCCGACGCGGGGCAGCGCGCTCTCCAGCTGGCTGGCGAGGGTCTCGTGCAGGGCGGCGAGGCTCGCCGGCGCGCCGAAGCCGTCGAGCGGGTCGAGCGTGCTGAGCGCCTGCTCGAGCGCGGCCGCGGCGTACTGCTCCTCGGCGGGCAGCGCGGTGAGCTCCTCGGCCTCGCCGAGAAGGGCGTGCACCAGGTCCAGCGCCCAGGCGCTGAGCTCGCGCCAGCTGGTGAGCTGCCGGCCGCGGTGCAGCTCGGCGCGCAGGCCGGTGGCGAAGCGGCGCAGCCGCTCGGCGTTGTCGATGTCGGCGGTCAGCCGGTCGCGGACGCCGGGGTGCATGTCCTCTGCGGCGCTGGCGAGCTGGTCGCGGTGGTCGTCGATGTAGCGCTGCAGCCGGCGGTCCCAGTCGTCGCCCTGCACGACTCCGGCCGCGCGGGAGATGCGCTCCCAGCGGGAGACGGGGATGCGCTCGCCGTCCCGGTCGCGCATCGGCGCCGAGGCGAGCACCCGGAAGAGGTCTCCGCGGGGGATCTCGTGCGCGTCGAGGTCGAGCAGCTCCAGGACGGCGCGGGCGACGGCGCGCTCGTGCACCGGGCGTGTGCCCGGGCCGTTGACCGCGACGCCGGCGGTGGCGAGGTGCTCGTGCAGCAGCCGGGCGTAGGGGTTCTGCGCGGCGTAGAGGACGGCGACCCGGTGGGCCTGTGCTCGGCGAGGCTCCTGACCACTTCCCGGACGACGCAGCGGACCTCGTCGTCGGCGTCGGAGGCGGTGAGCACCTGGGTGGCGGTCGGGCTGGCCCCTGGTGTCGGTGGTTCGACGCCGACGCGGTCCAGCGACCGGTGCACGGCGGCGTCGGCCTTGGCGTGGCCGGTGAGGCCGGCGACGACCCGAAGCTGCCCGCCGGCGGCGAGGGCGTGGACGAGGTCGGCCTCGGCCCGGGTGAGCTGCTGGGGCAGGTAGAGGACGACCGCGCCGACCTCGGTGGTGCGCTCGGGATGCCGCCGGCAGAGCTCGGCGGCCGTGCGGAGGAGGTCGGTCTCGTCGTACCAGCCGGGGGAGAGCGCGGCCCGCACGTCGCCGTAGAGGCGGACGAGGTCGGGGCCGAGGGTGGTGGCCCCGGTGAGCGCGTCGAGCGCCTGGTCGTCGACGTCGCGCAGCTCGCGGCCCGCGCGGACGAGGGCCTCCACGGTGGCGGCGTGCTCGGCGACCGGCTCGAAGATGCCGGGGTCCTTGAGCGCGGCCCGCCACGCGGCAGCCACGACCGGGGTGGTGGCCGGGCGGCGGGGGTGTAGCGCGGGTGCGGCGAGCTGCTCGGCCAGCCGGACGATCGTCGTGGGGAACAGCGCGGCGACACCGCGGTGCCCGTCGCCGAGTCCGTGTGCGAGGAACCGGCGGGCCACGATGCCGGCGATGTTGTTCGGCATGAGCACGGTGACCGGCGCCAGCGGGTCGCCGCTCTTGGCCTCACGAACCGCCTCGCGGAGCTCCTCCAGAGCAGCCCGTCCGTACGCCGCCATGCACACCCCCGTGGTCGCGACCGCGGGACCGTAGCAGCGTGATCTTGGTTGGGGTGGATTTCGGGACGCTTTCGTCTCAGCAGTCACTCGCCTTGGTGACGGGGGTGTCGCAGGCGTAGGGACGTCGGTGGGCCGTGTCAGGCTCCGCGCTCGTCGGCTGCTCGTCCCATCGGCTCACGGGGGTGCCCATGGCTCCGCTTCTCGTCTTCCTCCACGGTGTGGGTGATGGTGATCCCCGTGGCGAATGGCTCACGCACGTCAACACGGGTCTCGAGAAGATCGGCTACCAGGGCATCGCGAAGGCGGGCACGGTCGCGCCTCGCTACAGCAGCTTCCTGAGCACCGACGGCATCAGCGCATCCTTGCCCGGCCGCACGTACGTGACTGCGGACGAGGACAGGAGGCGTCGCGAGTACGAGCGCCGCCAGGCGCGGGTCAGCCGCCTGATCGGCCACGACCCGGACGCCGGGCCGTTCGGCCTCGACAAGCTGCCGGACGCCGTGCTGCCACCGATCCAGGACCGCGCGGTGGCCTGGGTCGGGCAGCTCCAGCAGGTGGATCGCTACATGAACCAGGAGGGCCTCCGCGGGGCGATCCTCCGGCACGTCCTCGAGCAGCTGCCAGCCGACGGGGAGATCGTGCTGGTCGGTCACAGCCTGGGCTCGGTCATCGCCATCGACCTCTTGGACCACCTGCCCCAGGGACTCCACGTCAAGCGGTTCATGACGATCGGCAGCCCAGCCGGGTCCTCCTTCATCCACGCCAAGAGCGAGCGCCTTCTCAAGCGGTTTCCCTACGGGGTCGTGGGCGACTGGGCCAACCTCTACGGACGAGGGGACATCGTCACCGCCGGCCGGGGGCTCGCCGGGACGTTCCCGGCAGCCCAGGACTTCGTCGTGGCCACCGGCTCGCGGCACGAGGCGAAGGCCTACCTCGAGCACGCGTCGGTGGCCACGTTGATCGGCGAGGCGCTCCAAGGATCTCTTAGCACGGACCTCGCCCCCGTCGAGCGAGCGATCGAGGTCTCGGGCTCTGTCCCCGAGCACCTGGCCGTGTTCGCGCTGGCCTTCGCGCACCACGTGCGTCGGGCGATCGAGGACAAGGGCACCGCCGAGCGGTACACGCTCGCGCTGCAACTGGTCCAGGAGGAGATGAGCACCCGGCTGCGCACCATGCTCGTGAACGAGGGCCGCCCCTTGTCCGCGACCGTGCGAGACCTCGCCGACGGCAAGCCACCACGCCTGCAGCGGTCCTGGGAGCTGGACGAAGTGATCGATCCGCTCGTCGTCTGCGCGCTGTCCAACCTCGTCCAGCCCTATGACATCGACGCCGGCAAAGCCCCGATTGCGGCGCTGCGGGACATGGCGATCGAGATCGGCATCCAGCCCGAGAGCGGTGTGCTCATCGGCAAGGCGATCACCGAGGTCCGACGGGAGCTCGCGGACAGTTCTGGCATCCCGTGGACGCGCATCGCGGTGGGTGCGGCGGGAGTCGCTCTGATCGCTGCAGGCCCGCTGGGCATCGCCCTGGCCGCGCCCGCTGGGGCCTTCGGAGCAGCGGCATTCACGGGAGCTCTCGCAGCCTTCGGTCCCGGGGGCATGGTCGGCGGCATGGCCCTGTTCGGGGGGCTCGCTTCGGCGGGGGCAGCGGTCACGACGGGTGCGGCCACGGTGAGCGCGGCCGACGCGCCACTCGACCAGATCGTCACCGATCTCCTCATCCGTGTCTCCGCGGCCCGGTCCCGGCAGATGCTGGACCTGTCGGTGGACCCGCTCGTGTGGACCCACGTCGTCACCATCGAGGCGGAGGTCGCCGCGGAGCTGAACCGCCTCTCGCCGTTGAGCGATCCCAAGTCCCCGCGCCTGGTTGATCTGCGCCGGAAGCTCACCGTCGTGCGGAAGCTCCTCACGTACATGGCGGTGCACGGCATCCAGCCGGGTGAGCTGGTGGCGGCGGCGGGCGAGGAGCCCGCCGCCTGATGTCGGCCCTCACCTGGCTGGACTTCTCCGCCGACGAGCAGCGGCGTACTCGCGAGATCCTGCGCCTGTTCGAGGAGACGGAGAGCCGGGACGAGCTCGGGATCGGTCAGGTGCGCGACGCCTTCTCCGACCTGCTCTTCCCGGGCACATCCGTGCTGCTCACCCGGGCTCGCTACTTCCTCATCGTGCCGTGGTGCGCGCAGCACGCCGACAGCACCGCGCACTGGAAGTACCCGCTGACCATGGACGCCGTCGAACGGCAGGCGCTGGTGGCGCTGAAGACGTCCGCCCCAGACGAGCTGGGCATCATCGGCGCTCGAGCGGGTGCCGCGGTCAAGAACCTGCCCTCGGTGATCTACGCGCACGCGCTGGAGCGCTACGGCATCGCCCAGGAATTCGTCGAATTCGTCGCGGACGAGGAGCTCGGCGAGCACGTCACCCGGCAGGCACTGGGCGCGTGGGTGTCCTCCCTGCCGCCAGCCCCAGCTGGATTCCCCAGCACCATCGAGGGCGGCGTGAAGCTGACCCGCGACGAGGCCATGTGGCTTTCCGAGCGAATCACCTCGCGCTGTCCGGACAGCTACCTCGCACACTTGCTGCTCTCCGACCTCCCGATCGACGGCGTCGACTGGCCGTGGGCGCACCCGGCGCTGTCGACCGCCGACGCAGATCTGCGCTCGCTGGTGCACGACGCCGAGCTGTTCTCCCTGGCCATGCACGGCTCGGCGCTGCTCTACAACCTGCTCATCGCGGAGTGGTACGAGCGCGAGCAGCTCACCCGGGTGGCCGACCCCGTAACGCTGTACCGCGAGGCGTTGGACGACTGGGTCGAGGAGGTGCGGACGCACCCGCGCCGCGCCACCTGGGATACCGGTGCGATGTGGGAGCGCGTCCTGGAGCAGAACGCGCGGATCAGCGCGAACGTCCGGGCGCGACGCTTCATCGCCGACTGGCTCGACCTCTTCGTCGAGGGGGCGGTCGACGGCATCGCGGACAACTCGTCACACCGGCGGCTCGTCAGTGAACGAGAGAGGGCGGTGAAGGGGCCGCAGTCGCGGCTGCGCAACGAAAAGCTGCTCCGGAACTGGGCCGGCGCGTCAGGAAGCCGGCGGCTCGCCTACCGCTGGGAGAACGTCGCCACGCTCGTCCACGACATCCACGCCGGCCTGGAGGTGACCGGTGCTGGAGCCTGACGGCCGCGCGCTGCTGCTGGACGCCCTTCGAGCGCCAGACGGCTACGAACTCGACCAGGCGGTCGCCACGACGTTCACCCTGCACCTCGACACGGCGCTCTCGGTCCCGTTGTCGTTCCTGCCCCGCCGCCTGGCCGAGTCGGGCGACCCGATCGCGCTCATGGAGGCGGTCCGCTCGACGGCCGATCGGCTCGACGTCTTCCACCAGGCCGGCATGGTGTCCATGCCACCGTCGCGGTCACCGATCTTCTCGTTCCTGGAGCCGGTGCTGCACGCGGTTCGCCGTCCTCGGGCCGGCCGCCTGTTCCACCCGAAGCTCTGGGTGTTGCGGTACCGGAGCGAGGAGGCCGACGACGTCCGCATGCGTCTTCTGGTCCCGAGTCGCAACCTCACGGCGGACCGGAGCTGGGACCTCTGCCTCCAGCTCGACGGCTGGCTCGCCAGCCGGCCGAGCAGGCAGAACAAGCCGCTGGTCGACCTGTTGCGGGCGCTCCCGGAACTGAGCCTGACCGACCTACCGGCCGAGCGCGCCGCTCGAGTGGCGCAACTCGCTGACGACCTGCACCGCACGGAGTGGGCGCTCCCCGAGAACGTCGACGAACTGTCCTTCGACGTCCTCGGCCTGGGGAAGCGACTGCCGGACGACTTCTTCGTGGGCGACAACCACGTCGTGATCTCACCGTTCTGCAATCCCCAGGGCCTGACCACGGTCACCGCCGGCCGGCCCGCCACCGTGGTCAGCCGGCAGGAGAGCCTCGACGCCTTGCCAGAGGCGGTCGTGCAGTCGTGCAAACCCTTCGTGCTCGACCCGCTCACGAGCGAGGTCGAAGACGCCGGCGACGGCGCCGCCCCCACCGCCACCGGTCTCACCGGCCTGCACGCGAAGTGCTACGTCCTCACCTACAACCGCAGGGCCTGGATCCGCGTCGGGTCGCCCAACGCGACCGACGCGGCCTTCGGCGGCAACGTGGAGGTCCTTGTCTCGCTTGTCGGGTCGGCCCGCAAGCTCGGAGTCGCCGCGGTGACGGCTGACGACGGTCCGCTGCGCAGCATCCTCGCCGACTACACCCGGCAGCCAGCGGTTCCGGACGACGACACCGAGCAGCGACTCGACCACCTGCTGATCGATCTGGCGTCGCAGCCGTTCACCGCAACGGTCCGCCCGGACGGCGAGCGGTATCTGGTGGAGCTGGAAGGACCGGTCATCTCCTCCGCGCCCGTCGGCACGCGGCTGGCGGTGGGGCTGGTAACGGTGCCCGAACTGGCTGCCGAGGCACCGATCGGGCAGCCGATTCGTGCAACGTTCAGTCCGCTCGAGGTCGATGACCTCTGCGCCTTCGTAGTGATCACGGCGGCGATCGGTGACATCAAGGCGAGCGCCGTCGTCCTGGCCGAGCTGGTGGGCGCGCCCACCGACCGCCTCGATGAGATCGTCGCCCGGCAGGTCGATACCCCCGAGAAGTTCCTCCGCTTCCTCGCGTTGCTCCTCGGGATGGGCCAGCCCGTCTGGGCGCTCGGCAGTGGCCAGGACGGTGCGGGGCAGGAGACGTCGTCCTCGTCCTTCGCCGCCCCGGGGCTGTTCGAGCTGCTGATGCGCGCTCTCGTCGAGCACCCCGATCGGCTGGACGACCTGGCCCGGCTGGTCGACAAGCTGCGCACGGGGACGAGCGGATCCGCGGTGCTCCCCGTGGGCTTCACCGAGATCTGGGATGTGGTCGACGCCGTCCGTCAGGAGGAGGACGTCGCGTGACGCGCTTCGACGCCGCCCCTGTGCTCGCCGGGCTGAAGGATTTCCAGCGCGACTCCGTGGAGCACGTCGCGCGACGCTTCTTCACCGACGAACAACCAACGCGGCGCTTCCTCATCGCCGACGAGACCGGACTGGGCAAGAGCGTGATTGCGCGCGGGGTCATCGCGAAAACACTGGAACATCTCCAGGACGACGCCTCCGTCGACCGCATCGACATCGTCTACATCTGCTCCAACGCCGACATCGCGCGGCAGAACCTGGCGCGGCTCGAGGTCACCGGGAGCCGGGCGACGCAGATGTCCACCCGGCTGACCATGCTCGCCCGGCACTCCACCACTCTCAAAGAGACGGCAGCGGACGCGCTGGACAAGCCCGTCAACCTCGTCGCCTTCACCCCCGGGACGAGCTTCGAGAGCGGCTGGCGGACGGGGCAGGCGGAAGAACGCGCCCTCATCTACCTCCTGCTGGAAGCCGAGCTCGGCTTGAGCGGCTGGGTGCGGCGCAGCGCTCTCCAGGCGCTCCGCGCGACGACGAGGTCGTTCTCGCGGTTCGAGGACGTGGTCTCGGCTCTGCGCTCGTCGCTCAAGGGCGGCCCGGACCCCGTCATCGCGCAGGCCTTCGGGACCGCGCTCAAGCAAGACGACCTCATCGTGCAGGTGCAGCAGCTCTTCGACGACGTGGGCCGGCGGCACGGCCTCACGTCAGAGCTCAAGCACCGTGCGACCGCCCTGATCGGCCAGCTGCGCAGCCGGCTCGCGCGGGCCTCCATCGAGTCGCTGCAACCGGATCTCGTGATCCTGGACGAGTTCCAGCGCTTTCGGAACCTGCTGTCGGTCGAGCAGGGCGGGGAGAGCGCCGAGCTCGCCCGCGAGCTCTTCGACTACGGCCAGTCGAAGGTCCTGCTCCTGTCGGCCACGCCCTACAAGCCGTTCACGCTGGACCAGGAGACCCTTACGTCGGGGGAGAGCCACCACAAGGACTTCCTGGAGACGCTCCGCTTCCTGAACCGTGATCCGATCTGGCTCGGCGCGGTGGAGGAGGCGCTCTCCGCCTACCGCAACGCGCTGACCCGTGGTCGGTCGGCATCCGCGGCGGCGGCGCGCGTCCGGGAACTGCTGGTCACCGTCATGACCCGGTCGGAGCGGCCTCGGCTCGGCACCGGCGAGATGGTGCGGGAATGGCGCCTGGACGTCACGGCCCTGACGAAGGACGACGTCCGCGGCTACGTGCGGCTCCGTGAACTCGCCTCGGCCGTGGACGCGAACGCCACGCTGGAGTACTGGAAGTCGGCTCCGTACTTCGTCAACTTCACCGAGGGCTACCAGCTCGGCGAGAAGTTGAAGAAGGCGCTCGGCGACGGGGCGTCGGACCAGCTGCGCGGTCTGGTCGCGCGCACCCAGCACATCGACCCGGCGGCGTTGAGCCGGTTCGGTGAGATCGACATGGGGAACCCGCGGCTGCGCCAGCTGGCGGACGAGACCGTGGGGAAAGGGTGGTGGCGGCTGCTCTGGCTACCACCGTCGATGCCGTATTTCCAACTGGACGAGCCGTTCGCCGCGCACGCCGGGATCACCAAGCGGTTGGTCTTCTCCTCGTGGTCGGCGACACCGACGGCCATCGCCGGCCTCCTCAGCTACGAGGCCGAGCGCCAGCTGGTGGCTGGGCGGCTGCAGGAGAACTCGGCCCGTGCTCGCGCGGCGGTCGCCAGCCGACTGGACTACAGACTGGACAGGGCTCGCCCTGCCGCGATGAGCGCGCTCGCCCTGTTCTGGCCACACCCTGCCCTCGCGCAGCTGGGCGATCCGCTCGCGATCGCCCGATCTCGACCCGACGACGTCCTGCGGCGCGCGGACGTCGAAGACGCTGCTCGCCGCCGTCTCCTGGCGCAGGCCCGCGATGGGGGCGTGGAAGCAGTAGAGCGGGAGACCGCCGCGTGGACCAGCGTCTTCAGCTGGCCCGGCGCTGTGCCTTCGATCGCCGACGACGAGCTGCTGACGGCACTCGCCGCCGGATCACCCGATGGTCAGGACGACGGTGAGCGGTCGGCGGCCGACGGGCACACCGGCCTCGCGGCGCACGTCGAGCTCGCGCTGGCCACCGCTGCGCGGGCGACCGGTCCGCGGGTGGGCCGCGGTGACGACGCCCTGCAGGACATCGTCCGGATCGCCGTCCACTCCCCGGGCAACATCGCGTGGCGCGCGCTGTCGCGGGTGCTGCGACCGGGCGACTCGGTCTCGCCCGCCGAGCACTGGGAAGCTGCCGCGCACCTGGCGGCGCATCTGCGTGGTCTGTTCAACCGGCTCGAGAGCACGCTGCTGCTCGACCGCAGCGGTGACGACGACACCTACTGGCGCGTGGTCCTCGACTACTGCGCCGCCGGCAACCTGCAGGCGGTTCTGGACGAGTACCTCCACCACCTGCGGAGCTCCATCTCCGACGTGCCGCTCAACGGAGCGGCGCTCATGAGCCTCGTGGATGACGTGGTGCGCGCCGTGGGTCTGCGGCCAGCAGCCTATGCGCCCTACTACCCCCTGGACGAAGACGGCCCTCGGCTCCGCAGCCGGTTCGCGCTGCGCTACGGATCTCCGCGCGGCGTCTCCACGGATGCGGTCGAGGGCATCCAGGTCCGTCAGCAGGACGTGCGCACCGCGTTCAACAGCCCGTTCTGGCCGTTCGTCCTCACCACCACCTCGGCCGGGCAGGAGGGCATCGACTTCCACTGGTGGTGCTCGGCGCTCGTGCACTGGAACACGCCGGCCAACCCGGTCGACTTCGAGCAGCGTGAAGGGCGGGTGCACCGCTTCGGCGGTCACGCCGTCCGCCGCAACGTGGCTGCTGCCCACCGCGCCGACGCGTTGCGGTCTGGCGCGCTCGACCCGTGGAAGGCGGCCTACGATGCTGCGGACGCGGCCACCGAGGACCAGGGCGACTTCGTGCCGTACTGGGTCTACGACGGCGAGGCGACGATCGAGCGGCACGTCTACCCGTATGCGTTGAGCCTCGACGGCCCCCGCTACGAACGGCTCAAGCGGGATCTGGCCATGTACCGGTTGGCGTTCGGCCAGCCGCGGCAGGAAGACCTGCTGAAGCTGCTCGACCGGAGGACCGACGAGGAGATCGACGCGGCCGACGTCATCGACCTGCGGCCGCCGTCGGCCTGACGACCGCGAGCGTGCGCCGCCTCAACGGTCGAGTGTGGCCAGGCGGCGTAGATCGTCGGTGCTCAGGCGCTGCCCGGGTCAGCGGCACCGTTGGTGAACCGAACACCTTCGGCTGCCAGCACCTCCTCGACCGACTCTGTGCGGTTCGAATCCGACCAGCTGAAACCGGGGGAGGGTCGGCCGGTGCTGGCCAGCACCCGGTGAGCGCTGGTGCAGTCGGGGCACCGCATCACGTGGTTGCCCAGGGGTTGGGCGACGGTCCCGACCAGCTGCGCGAGGTCGCCATACGTCGTCCACCGGCCGGCCGGGATGGCCTCGAGCGCCCGGTGGAGGTCGGACCAGTCGCGACGGCCGATCGTGCCGTCGGCCATTTCTGCGAGGTCGACCCCGCGGGTGTTTGACCCACCAGTCAGTACCACGTGTTGGCGCCGTGACACCGGCAGCCTGCTCGAGGATGTGCCTGGCAAGCGTTGTCGGCCGCCAAGGCTGTCCGTCGGCTTCCCACACGAGAGGGAAGTCTGGATCGTTTCGCCACTTGGCCCGGCCTCGGGCCGGCTCCGCGGCGACCCACGCGTCGATCGCGCTTCGCCGGTCGACGTTCGTGCCCGACGCGGGGCTGAGGCTCAACGGCTCGCCGTCCTCGAGCAAACCCGCCTCCACCAGGCGCCGTGCGGCGCTCGCTGCCCCACTCCTCTCGGCTGCCTTCTCCGTGGCCACCCGGGCCTCGGCCCGGGTGGGCGCGAGCGTGAACTCCTCTACCTCGGCGGTGGGGTACACCCTCGTGAATCCGGCGACGACACGGTCGTCGATGCGCCACGTCGTCACCGACACCAGCGAGATGTCGACCCCCATCTCCGAAAGCCAGACCGCTGTGTGCGTCACTTGCCGCGGGAACGAGCCGGCGATGAGGACCAGGCGCGGTCGCCGGAGCACGTCGGGATCCGGTTCGCCGCCGATGTGCTCGACGATGCGGTCACTGGCCTCGGCGACGGTGAGCGGCTCGCCCCGTCGGGAGCGGTACTGCGCGTGCGCCTCGGCCAGCGTCTTGAGGGTGAACCGGGAGACCAGGGCTGCGTAGGTGATGGCCTGCAGGTGGACGTCGCCGCCGGAGTCGTCCCGCTTGAGCTCGGCGACCACCAGCCGTCCGGAGGAGTCGAGACCGAGGACGTCGAGCCGGTCACGGGCCCGTGTGCCGTCCTGGCCCGCCCAGCGGTCGTACTCCGATGTGATGACGAGGACGTCGTCGCCGAGGACCTGCGGTTGGTCGAGCACCCACTCCTGCAGGTGCGCCCGCTCCTGCAGACCGAGCGCGGACAGGGAGTGCGTTGAAGCGGGACGCGCAGCGCCGCCTTCGACCTCGAACAGCATCGTCACCCATCCATGCTGCGACGAGTCAGCCCCTGGACCTGGGAGGTGCCACCGCGGGGTCGTCAGCCGATGCGCGAGGTGCTCCGCCGTCCTGGAGCGGGCCGGCTCTCCAGGTGCGCCGCGATGGCCGAGACGACGTCCTCCGGCGCTTCGTGCTCCCAGAAGCGCATGACCGTCCACCCGAGGTCCTGCAGCTGCGCGGTCGCTGCTGCATCACGGGCCTGGTTCATCGCCATCTTCTGCACCCACCACCCGGCGTTGGCCTTGGGCATGTGCTGGTGCTCGGGGCAGCCGTGCCAGAAGCAGCCGTCGATGTAGACCGCCAGTCGTGCGCCGACGAAGGCGATGTCAATCGTCCTGCGCCGCTGCCCCGGGATCCGGAAGCACACGCGGTAGCGGAGTCCTCGTGCCCAGAGCAGGCGCCGGACGGCCATCTCAGGGCCGTTGTCACGGCGTCGGAGCCGGCTCATCCGGCGGGAGATTCCCGTAGTGACCGCTCCAGGATGAGGACCCGGGTCCAGTGCGGAACGAGCAGTCATGAGCCCACACGTACCAGCAGGGGATGACGCTCGGCCGCGACGACCAGACCGATCCCGGCTCGTCAGCTCGCCGCTTGGAACTCCGCGAACCGCTGCTCCAGGCGCTCGGGGTCCGGGCGGGCCGAACGGTGGTGCGGCAACGTCAACCGCGCACCGTGCATGGCCTGGATCCCGTACTTCAGCATCGGGCCGTCAATCTCGACGAGCACGTCCTTGCGCACCTGCACCACGTAGTCCGGCCGGATACCGAGGATGTCCCGGTCGTAGGCGGCGTGGTGGATCTTGCAGAGGCTGAGCCCGTTGGGGACGACCGGTAGGCCACCCTCATCCGGGTCCCGGATGATGTGCGCGGCGTCCAGCAGGTCGGTGTGCTGCAGGCGGCAGATCGCGCACTGCTTCTCGTACGCCTGCAGGACCCTCGCCCGGAACACCGGCTGGTGCAACCGAGCGCGCACCAGCCGCTCCAGGTACGACCGCCGGTCCAGGGGCAGGGAGTCGACCGCGTTCGGCTCGAAGAGGCGCTGGGCCTCGTCGACGGCGATGAGGAAGGCGTGCTCCTCGGGGTGCTCAGCGACGACGTAGACCGGGAACTGCGCCTGGTAGATGCTTTTCGCGACGCCGATGAAGTAGGCGAGCGGGCGCTGCTGCTGCATCGCGGTGCGGAGAGCACGGTTGTCCGAGTGCCCGGGGTCGATGCCCCGGTACGCGTACTTGACCAGTCCGCCAGGCGCTATCGCGTCCTCGTACGGCGGGAGCTGGTTGGGCGCGGTGTACGTCGTGCGGATCGTCAGCGCGGCTTCCAGCGCGGCCGGTTTCCAGATTCCCGGTTGGACGACGAGCTTCAGCGGTTGGCCGTCGACGGCGAAATGGTTGATCTGCGCGGACGTGATGCCCTCGGGGTGCACGGCGGACAGCCGTTCGAGGTGGGCGAACATCGCCGTCCGGACCTGTTCGTCAGAAAGCACCGCGCGGGCCCCTCGTCGCCCGCGGCGGCGCTGGAGACCCAGACGTGCCGTGCATCGGACCCTAGCTGTCGGGGACCCGCATCCCACGGAGGAGACCGGCGGCACTCGGTCGGCCGGTGGAAGAGGGGCGTTTCCACCAGGCCACCACCTCCACGAAGCTCTACGCGTCTCAGCGGCCGTGCCGATCGTGGACACGTCCCTCCACCCGGACAACCTCGGCAGGAAGACTCCCCCCACCTCTCGGACACGGGCGAGGATCTCACGGGCGGGCTGCCGCGCGGCACGGACGCCGGCGCTGGATGCCTCGGTCAGCTGGCACTACTTCGACACGACCACCTTGGACCTCGGCCGCGAGCAGCTCGAGCTCGGTGCAGATCGGACGATCGGCCTGTACAGCGCGCCGAGGCGTCGCTCGCCGTTCACTGCAGATCCTGTTTGCGGTGCGGTCACGAGAGCAGTCCGTGGAGTGGGCCTCCGTCGGTCCGTGTCATTCTCCGGCGCTGATGAGGCCATCGTCCCGACGTGCCAGCCGGCCGGTCGCCATTCCGCGGGCAAGCGCTGATTCCAGCACACCCACCTGCGCAGGAGTCCGCCGGCGGTAACCGAAGACCTCCAAGGTCTGGGCGAACAGTTCGTCCTCGGACATGCCGGCAGCGGCACGGCACAACGCCACCATCGCGTTGCCGATCTCCTCGGGAGCGATGTGCTCCAGGGGCCGGTCGCCGCTCGACGCCTGCCGACGGAAGTCCGTGCATGTCGATGCCCTGCCGGCCTCTGGCCACACGAAGTCACCGACCAGCAGCGAGGGCGGGATGAGCCTGGCGATGGCGTCCTTGCGCGCCTGGGCCACCCGCCCGAGACCGAACGCGGCCGCGGTCAGCCGCGTGAGCCGGTCCACGTGGATCGGCCCCTCAGCGCGCACTCCGGCCAGCAACGTCGTCCGCACGACCTCTGCCGCCCGAGGGGCGGCCAACTGGTCCAGGACGCTGCGGTCACCGACCCGACCCGGCTCCCACGGGACGAACGCCGTCTCGCCGTCGAGCATCGTGGTCTGCTCGCGAGCCGCCGTCGAAGCGGATGGGACGGGCTGGACCGAAGCACTCATCGCCGCTGTCGGCTGCACGGAGTTCGCCGGGGATGGCGTCTCCGGCGGGCGCTTCGGCGCCGCGGGGGCCGGCTCCTCCGGACGGGTGTCGACCGCAGCCACCAACCGGTCCACCACCGCGCTGCGGTCGGCCAACCAGGACGGCAGCCACACCCGCTCGACCGCCGGCCAGTTCAGCATCCCCTTGAGGACGTCCACCGGGAGCCCGTCCCGGTCCCCGACCGTGCCGCGGCCGGCCCACGCCGGCCCGTCCAGCAGCACGGCGACCACCGGCCTCGCGGGCTCGTCCGGACGGGCGAGCGCCAGGTCGACCTTGAAGTCGGACAGCCCGACGTCGCTCCGCACCACCAGGCCGCGGTCCCGCAGCGCGGCCGCGATCTCGTCCCGGTGGCGGTCGGGCACCGACGGCGCGCGACCGTTCTGGGGGAGCGCGTCGGTGCCCTGCGCCGCCAGGTCCAGGTAGGCGCGCAGGTGCTTGATCCCGACGGACGACGTCTCCTCGGCCCGGAGCTGCGCGGGGTCGAAGCTCGAGAACACGACCACCTGGCGTCGCGCACGGGTGACCGCGACGTTGAGCCGGCGTTCACCGCCGGCACGGTTCAGCGGCCCGAAGTTCAGCGGCAGGACGCCTCGCTCGTTCACGCTGAACCCCGTCGAGAACAGGATGGCGTCGCGCTCATCACCCTGGACGTTCTCCAGGTTCTTCACGAACAGGCCTTCGCCGTCCGTGCGCTCGAGCGCCTCGATGAGCCGTTCGTCGCCCGTGTCGCGCAGCACCCCCTCGATGTAGGCCCGTTGCTGCTGGTTGAAGGTGACGACCCCGAGCGACGGGACCTCGTCGGGCGACGCGGCGAATCGACGGCGGATCTCCGCGACCACCGCCTCGGCCTCGACCGGGTTGGTGCGCAGCAGCTTGCTGCGACCGGACCGGTGGAACTGGCCGTCCACGCGCACCAGTGCGACCCCGCGACCGTCCGGCCCCGCGGATGACCGCCCGTGCACCGGTGCGGGGAAGGAGGACAGCCGGTTCTCGTAGTACTGGCGGTTGCTGAACGCGATGAGCGACTCGTCCTGGCTCCGGTAGTGCCACGAGAGCCACTGCCGGGGCACACGTGCCTGGACGCACTCGCTGAGGATGCTCTCCTCGTCCTCGGCGACCGGTTCCGGCCCCTCCTCGGTGAGGTCGTCGTCACCGCTCCCCGCCCCCGCCTCGGCAAAGCTCGTCGGCGGCATCTGCTTGCTGTCACCCACGACGACTGCAGCCTTGGCGCGGCCCAGCGCGCCGATCGCGTCCGCGACCCGGATCTGCGACGCCTCGTCGAAGACGACCACGTCGAACAGGCCCGCGGAGGCCGGGAAGAAGCGGGAGACCGAGTCGGGGCTGACGAGGACGCACGGCATCACGGCGGTGATCAGGTCGCCGTAGGTGGTCAGCAGCGCACGCACGCCCAGGCCGCGTCTTTGCTTGGCGAGCTCCCGCTGCAGCGCACCGACCCGGCCCAGGCCCTTGGCCGCGTCGAACGGGCGACTGCCGAGCACCTCGGCGGGGACCGCCGACCGGAGGTGCTCGCGCACCGCGCGCGAGGCGGCGGTGAACCGTCGGATGGCACGCTCGTGCGTCGCCGGGTCGAAGGTGTCGAGGCCGGTGGCCAGACGGCGCTCCTCCACCGATGTTTCCGCCAACCCCCTGTCGAAGGCCCGCACCGCGTCGTCCGCGGGGAGCGCCCCGGTCACGAGGGTTGTCCGGGCCTCGGTCAGCCCGGCCGAGCGCAACGGCTCCACGGCCGCGAGGAAGTCGACCCAGCGCTGCAGAGAGGGGAGACCGGGCTGCTCCAGGGCGCGCTCCCGCCGGGTGAGCGCCCAGCGGCTGAGCAGGCCCTCGTCGTCGGCCCAGGCTCCCAGACGCTCCTCGTCCGCGTGGCAGGCGGTGAGCAGCCCGGCGAACGCGTCCCGGGCGCGGCCGATCGCGGTGGCGGCCGCGGGATCGGTGACCGGACCGGAGGCGAGCAGCGCCCTCAGCGCACCGGGGAAGCCGTCGTCGGTCTCCACCGCCGCACCGGCACGGCGCAGCCACTCCACCTGACGGTCGAGAACACGCCGTCCGGCGTCGGTGAGCGGGTTCCAGGCCGGCGGCACCGCCAGCCCGGGGACCACGCCGGCACGCTCCGCCAGCCCTCGGACGGCGCTCTGCACCTGCAGGAGCGCGGCAGCCAGCGCAGGAACCGCCTTCGGTTCCACGACGGCTCCGGGCCGGAGCGCGGGGGCCAGCTGGTCGCGGACGGCGATGAGCCGCTTCTTGCGACCGAACCAGTTCGACGCCGCGGCCGCTGCGGCCGCAGCGTGGATGTCGGCCAAGGGGAGGTCCAGGGCGGCGGGGGTGGCGACGTCGAGCCCGGGGTGCGCTGCGGCGACGAAGGCGGCGACCTCTCCGGCGACGGCGCCCGTTGCCTCGTTCCACCGGGAGGAGCGCGTCTCGTCCAGGACGTCGAGACCGACCGCGGGCCCACCCAGCAGCTGGGCGAGGGCCTCGAGATCGCGCGAGGTCCGCGCCGCCCCCAGCGCGGCGGCCAGTCGGCCGTCCGACGGCAGCCCGGCGAGGGCGTCGTCCACGTCCCGGGCGGCCTGCTGCACCGCGGCGACGTCCACTGCGCTCGTGTCGACGAACGCCCACGGGTGCCCTGGCCGGGGGCGGGTCTGGTCCGCGACGTCCGGCAGGCCGGCGAGCAGCTCTCGCACCGCCGAGGTAATCTCGACCGTGGTGGAGGCGACGAAAGAGGTGGGCACCGGCAGGGCCGGGATCTCGGTTCCCGCCGTCAGGAGCGCCGTCCGCGCCGTGTACAGCGACAGGCCGCCGCCGTTCTCCTCGTGCAGCCGCTGCGCGTAGCGGCCGAGGCTGCGCCGCGCTGACCTCAGGTCTTCCCGATCCGTGGACAGCCCCTGGGTGTCGACGCCGACCGCGTGGTCGAGGGCCTGCCGGATCTGGGCCCGGACGACAGCCGGCTTGCTGCCCTTGTCGTGCAGGTCCAGGGCGAACGGGCCCATGCCGACCGCCTCTAGCCGCCGGGCGACGACGTCGAGCGCGGCGCGCTTCTCCGCGACGAAGAGGACGCGCTTGCCATCGGCGACCGCGCGGGTGAGGAGGTTCGTGATGGTCTGCGACTTGCCGGTGCCGGGCGGCCCCTCGAGGACGAACGTCCGCCCGGCTGCGGCCTCGGCGACGGCCCGCAGCTGCGACGCGTCACCGGGCACAGGGCAGCGCGCGCCCAGGTCGTCGAGGTCGGCGCTCTCCGCGCCGGTGGTGACCGGGTCGGCGTAGGGCTCGGTGGGTGCTTGCACCAGGTGGGCGACCAGCGAGTTGCTCGTGAAGTTCGCCCAGTGCTCGTCGAGGTCCTTCCAAAGCCGGAACTTGGCGAACTGCAGGATGGCGAGATGCACCGTCGGCTCGACCCGATAGGGGAGCCCGCGCTCG
Organism: Geodermatophilus sp. SYSU D00758; assembly: GCF_054049955.1. Taxonomy (NCBI): domain Bacteria; kingdom Bacillati; phylum Actinomycetota; class Actinomycetes; order Geodermatophilales; family Geodermatophilaceae; genus Geodermatophilus; species Geodermatophilus sp. SYSU D00758. The sequence goes on along the minus strand of NZ_JBJGYK010000006.1, from coordinate 66,746 downwards.
GCGATCGCCACACGCATGGCCTCGAACGCGCTGTCCAGGTCGATGCCCGCGCCGTCCTCCGCCGGCTCTGCCAACCCCGGCACGGACATGCCGTGGACCTGCCGCAGCTTCTCCAGCAGGCAGTAGTTCGGCGTGCTCGTACCCGTCTCGTCCAACGTCAGGCGGTACGCACCGTTGCGCGCCGTCGGATTCAGGTTCACGGGAACCAGCACCAGCGGCGAGCGCAGCGGCCGGCCGTCCAGCTCCCACGCCAGGCTGCCCAGAGCCAGGTAGAGGTTGTTGGCACCGGTCTCCTCGACCACGGTCTTGGCCTTGTAGGCGAGGTTGCGGAACCGCGTCAGGTACCCGGCCTCGGCCACGTCGGCGAACACCGCACGGCGCTGGTGCAGCATCTCGGCGAGCTGGTCCTGGGGGAGCTCGCGGGCCGATCGGAGCCCCCGCGCCCGCTGCACCTCGGCGATCTGGTCGGAGGGCAGCAGCGTGATGGCGGTGCCCAGGTTGACCATGTCCTCGAGCGCGGCCAGTGAGTCGTCCGGGACGGTGAGGGCCAGCCCCGCTCGGTCCGTGTAGTTGATGAGGCGGTTCCGCAGGCTCAGGTCGAGCAGTGCGTTCTTCCACTGCTGGACGCGCCCCGGGACCTCCTCCCGGCCGGTCGGCCCGGTTCCGACCGGTTCCGCCGGCACGGGCCGGGCCGGTGCACTGTGCACGGCCGGCCGGTACTCCACGACCTGGACCGTGCCGTCGGCATCCCTGGTCCGGGCGGGGAGCGGCAGGACGTGGTCCTGCCGCGCCCGGTGGATGTCGACGACCCCCTCGACACGGTCCAGGTCCCCGGTCAGCCACGAGGCGTACGCCGGGCGGTGGAGATCCGGAAGTGCCGAGCCGTCGCCGCGCTCGGTCAACAGCGTGGTCTCGATCAGGCGGATGAGGCCGAGGTCGACGAGGTTCACCAGCGGTGCCACGTCGGTGGTGGCCGCGCTGTCGACCGGTCGTTCCTCCCGCCAGTAGCCCAGGAACGCGTGCCCCTCGACGATCCAGAGCATCGGCCGGATGCCGGCCTGCTCGAGCGCCGCGGCGAGGACGACGACCGTGTCCAGGCACGTGCCCATGCGCCCGTCGAGGACGTCGCCGGGCGTGCGCACCTTCTGCCCGGTGTCGGCCCAGCTCGCCGGCGGCTCGCTGTAGCGGATGCCCCGCCGGTACATGGCCTCGGTCAGGGCCGCCACGATCTGGTCGACCCGCTCCGGGCCCGACTGGTAGCCTTGCACCGCCGGGCTGCTGGTGCGCTCCTGGAGCAGCTCCGCGGCCTCACCGACCAACGCCGTGATCGACGGGTGGTTGGGCATCACGTGCGCCGCGAGCATCTCCAGGGCCAGCGACGGCGGGGTGGCCAGCCACTGCTGGGCGGCCAGCAGCTGGACGGGGAGCGTCTGCCGCGCGAGCGAGTGCTCCCCGTGCACCACCTCGACCTCGATGGTCCCCGGCCGCTGCTCCTCGATCTGCAGCATCGCCGAGGGGTCCAGACGGAGCGGCGCGTCGGTCAGCACGGTGGTGGCGGACTCGGCCAGGTCCGCGTGGAGCTCCACGGGGCTGCCGATCGATCCTTCGGCATCGCGCACCGAGAGGCGGAGGGTGACCCCCGTCGCGGGAGCTCCTGTGTTGCGGATCGCGATCCGGGACACCACGGGCACCTGGTTGTGGGCCAGGGCGTAGCTGAGGACCCGCGTGGCGGTGGTGTCGACGGTCACCGGCGAGGCGCTCGCTCCGTTCGGCCCGTGGCCGGCCTGCTGCGGGAGGGCGTCCGCGGTGTCACTCATGGCGATTTCCTACCTGCTGGTCGTGACGCTCGTCGGAGCGGCACAGGGGCTTGGGACGGGTGGGACGCAAGCGGACGTCGAGGTTCCGCACGTCGGTGCGCGAACCGTCAGACCCCGCATGCGGCGGCGTCCTCTCCGTACCGCGCGACGTACTCGCCCGAGGTGACCGCGGGATCGCAGAAGACGGCCGGGTCCAGGTGGTGGAAGCGGTCGGGCCGGCGGAGCAGCCGCGTCCAGACCTCGTCCACGGTCGTGCCCGCCCGGCGGTGGCTGTCCCGGGTGAGGCTGGCCTGGTACCCGCTGTTGGCCGGCGGCAGGACGTGCACGACCCGCACGGCCGTGGCGCCCAGCTCCCCACGCTTCTCCAGCTCGTGCGCGAGGAGCTGCTGGCGCATCAGCTGGTAGAAGGGCTCGGCCAGCACGTCCTCGAACGGGACGACGTCGGTGCGCAGCGGGCCGTCGTCCGCCGCCCACAGGTGGTGGTAGCGCCGGCGCCGTACGGCGTCCCTCGCCGGGTCGGCCGGGCGGCCGCGCCGGTACTCCTCGGTGTACTTCCACTCCACCAGCGCGAGCTCGGTGCGCCCCTCCGACGTCCGGTACAGGAAGGCCGCGTCGACGCTGGTGTTCTGCGCTCCCCGCATGCGGTGCCCGCCCCTGGCCTCGCCGAGGACGTCCGCCGAGCCGATGAACGCGAAGGTCAGGTGACGTCCCGGCTCGATGGCCATCACCTCGGCGACGCCGAGGACCGAGCCGAACGCCTTCTGCAGCCGAGCGGGGTCCCGGACCATGCGGGTGAGCGCGTTGACGCACTGCACCTGCGAGGACAGCAGGTGGTTGCCCGGCCCGGCACCGTGACCCCGGTGCCACGGGATGCCCAGGTCGGCGAACAGAGCGAGCGCCTCCTCGCGGACGTCGGGGAGCAGGTTGGCTGCGGCGTGCTCGACGGGCAGGCAGAAGGGCAGCGGAACGGACGACGGGCCGCCCCAGTACGGCGCCGGGCGGCGCGCGTCGTCCGGCAGCGCGGCGGTCCGCTCCTTCCAGCGGACGGCACTGGCACGACAGGCGGTGCGGAACGCGTCCTCACCCGTCCTGACAGGCTCCGTCCACTCGGCGGGCACGGTCCGCATGGCAGGGGACACCACCGACGGGTCGGCGTCCGGGCCGAACCAGTCGGTCACGGCCTGCACCGACCAGGCGACTTCGTCGGCGAGGGCGGCCAGCAGGGCGGCGCTGTACCGGGACAGGGCGACCTGGCCGGTCGCGTCGGCACCGACGACCAGGTCGAGGACCAGGCGGGCCGCCGGCGAGCCGCCGAGCCGGTCCGCGAGCACGTCGCGGTAGGCGTGGGCCCAGGTGAGGTAGTCGAGGCCCTGCAGCACCAGGAGGGCGTCGTCGTTGGTGGCCAGCTTGATCTCGACGACGCGCAGGTCACCGTGCCCGTCGAGCCCCAGCAGGTCGACGTAGCCGCGGCTCCACTGCCCAGGCGTGTCCCTGGGGCGCCAGGCCGGCACCTCGCGGAGCGCCGGCTGCTCGATGCCGACCAGGTGGGGACGGCGTCGCAGGACGGCCTGCAGCCAGTGCTCGTCGGGACGGTGCAGGGACCCCTCGCCCGGCTGGAGACGCCGGGCGATCCCCGTCTCGACCGCGGCCTGCACCTCGGCGAGCTGCTCGTCGGTCAGCCGGGTTCCGGAGTCGAGGTCGAGCGCGAGGGGGGCGTGGTCTTCGGTGCTGCCGTGGACGCCGGCCAGGACCCGCATGCCACCCCGGCGGCCGCGGACGGACAGCACCCGCTGCCCCGTGCAGTGCCAGGAGCGCTCGTTCTGCCGATGTGCGGAGTCCAGCCGGGGGTCCCGGGTCGCCCAGTCGACGAGGAGGTCCACCACACCGGCCCGGGAGCCCAGGTGGAGGGCAGTCGCTGCGCCCGTGAAGTCCGCGCGGATGTCGCCGTCCTCCGGGCGCGCGCCGAGGGCGGCGACGGCCGCCGCCCGGTCGCCCACCGGGGCGGGCCGGGCGGTGACGCCGTCGTGCAGCCACAGCTCGGGACGACGTCCGGCGCTGAACCAGGGGAGGCGCTGCGCGGTGGCCGTGCAGTGGTCGTGCGGAAGGGCCAGGACGAGCCGGCGGTCGCCCGCCCAGGTCAGGCCGTACGCCAGCGCGAGCTGGACGGCGTCACCCTCCTGCGGTCCGGCGACGACGAGGAAGCGGTCCCGGTCGCCGAAGTAGGCGAACCGGTCGGACCGGCCGTCGGGAGAGGGTTCCGGGATGCCGATCGCCGCCGCGATGGTGGGCGCGACCTCCCGCTTGAAGGAGGTGCGCTCGGTGTGGCCACGGGTCACGGGTCGGTTCCTCTCGGGGTGCGGTCTGGGCCCGACGAACCGCCGGACTGTAGGTGGGCCAGGCGCGCGTCGTCGTCCCTCCGATGGGGTGTCCGGGACCGCGGCTGCACAGGGGGACGGATGGGGCGCGGGTGCTCACGAGGTACCCGGGGTCCTGACGCCTGCTGCCCGGGACGTGGCGATGGGCACGTGGCGCCTGCCCGGGCCATGCGGCAACGGGGCGCGCCGTACGGGTGAGCGGGCTGCCGGCGGTCTGCGACGGCGGGACAGGATGCGGGCGTGGCAGCCCATGTCTTCGTCGTCCCCGGCACGCTTGATGCACTGCACTGCGACGACGTGATCGTCTCCACGGACCAGAAGGGTCCGGCAGGCGTCAGAGAGCAGTGGTGGCCCGTCCTGGGCTGGGACGGCTCATCGGCACCCGAGGAGCGGGAACGGGTCGTGCGTCTGTCGGGCGCCCGCCGGTACGTGCAGCTCGACCCACGGGGGCGGGAGGGCGGCGGGCCGGCGCGCTGGTTGCTCCACGTGGGTGCGCTCCCCGGTCAGGGCGTCGAGTGGTTGCAGGAGGGTGTCCGCCAGGTCCTGCGGGCGGTCGCCGACACGGCGCCCACCGCCACGGGATCGCCGCGGCGGGTCGCGCTACCGGTGGTCGGTGTCGGTGGGGGCGGGCTCGGTCGTCAGCGTGGCGCGGTCATCGCTGCGCTCCTCGCCGAACTGGAGCGGGCTCCGGACTCCCTCGACGTCGTCCTGGTGGCCAGCAGTCGGGCGGACTACGCCGCGCTCCAGGCCCGCCGGCTGGCACGCGGCATGGGGCGTCTGGACGACGAGTGCCTCGAGGGGACGGCTGCCGCGCTGGCCGGCCGAGCCAGGGCAGGGCAGCTGGCCGTGTTCATGGGAGCCGGCACGGGCGTCGCGGCGGGTCTGCCGACCTGGTGGGGACTCCTCGACGCACTGGCCGCGCGGCTGGACGTCCCCGGTGGCGCTGAGGCGCTGTCCCGGCTCAGCCCGCTGGACGCAGCCGAGGTGCTCCGTCGGAGCGCGCACGCGGTGGCCACCAGCGGTGGAAGCCGGGTACCGGGGGGGACGTTGGGTCATCACGTCGCAGCGGTCCTGGGCACACCGCAGCGCTACGCCCTGGCTCATGTCCTGCTCGCGGCGCTGGGGGCGGAGCAGGTCGTCACGACCAACTTCGACGACCTCTACGAGAAGGCCGTCCAGGCCGTCACCGGTAGTGACGTGCCGGTCGTCCTGCCCGATCGGGAGCCCGAGGACGACCTGCGACGAGGGCGTGGCTGGCTGCTGAAGCTCCACGGCGATGCCCGGCGGCCGGAGAGCATCGTGCTCGACCGGCGGTCCTTCGTTCGCTACGACGCCACCCAGCGGCCGCTCGCCAGCGTCCTGCAGGCCACCCTGCTGACCAAGCACCTGCTCGTCGTCGGCGCCTCCATGACGGACGACAACGTCATCCGCCTCGTGCACGAAGTCGCCACCCTCAACGAGGACCACGACCGGAGCCGGACGATGGGGACGCTGGTCACCCTGGAGCGCCAGGAGCTCACCGCGAAGCTGTGGGCGCCGGAGTTCACCACCGTGTCGCTGGGACCGCCCGGACCGGCGGGGGAGTCGCGGGACGAGGCAGCGGTACGCATCGCGAACGCCGGTCGGTCGCTCGAGATCCTCCTCGACCGCGTCGCCGCTCTGGCTGCTCAGGACTCGGTGCACCACCTGCTGGACCGGCGCTACGCGGACCTCTTCGCCGCCGGGGCGGACGAGGAACGCGCCGTCGCCGAGCAGTTGGCCGGTGCCGCTGAGCGGATCCGGGAGTTCCTCCCGACATCCGAGCGTGGTGCTGGATGGGAGCGAGTGCTCGCCCAGTTGGAGAGCTGGGGTGCGCGCAGACGTTGACCGCCCGTGCGGATGGGGGTCAGGAACAACGGCACGTGGCAAGGACGCTGAGCCGCATGCCGCAGGACGGGCACAGCGGGGTCTCGTGGGGCGTCCGGCTCGTCTGAGCGCCTGCGCGGACCTTGATCACCATGGCCGGCTTCGTGCCCTTGGCGGTACGTCCGTTCCGTGAGGGCAACCGCCAGCGGCGAGTCAGCACCTCGGCGACCTGGGCCTTGTCGACGTCGACCCCACGCGACCGCAGGAGAGCGGCGAGTCTCTTGTGACCCATCTGCGGGTTGGCGTGTGCGGCACGGCGGATCTCCGACGCCAGCTTTCGGGTGACCCGGCTCGTGTCCGTCGCGCGCCCACGGGTGCCGGCTGTAACAAGTGGCCGCCCCAGGACGGCCGCGACCTGCGATGGGGTGACCGGAGTGCCGGCCCTCGTGAGCGAGGCCGCGAGGCTCCTGACGTCGGCCCGGGGATCGACGCGGGCGGCGGTCAGGATCTTCTTGCGCACCGACCTGGGGACGGAACTCGAGGCGCTCCGAGCCGATGCCGACCCGCCACTTCGCCCAGGCGTTCCGGGGGCGGCGCTCCGGCCACCACCGGACCGGGACCTCGACGTCCGGGCGGTCCTGGCGCCCAGGCCGGCATCACGGCGAGCCGACCGGGTGGTCGAGAGCCCTGACGACTGGAGGTCCCAGGGAGCCTGCCGTTCGACGACCTCGTCGTCCGGCGAGTCATCGGGCAACTCGCGTGCGTGGTCCGCGAACCAATCCCCGATCGACCTGGCCACCTGACCTCCTCAGAGCGCTGGGAGATCGAAGATGATCACAGACCTGTGACAGGAAGGACGGGTCAGGCAGTCGGCCGGCCGTCGCCGTCCACCCGAACGGGTGACGGCAGGCCCGGAGACGCATTGCCGCTAAGGCATCTCCTCCGGGACGGCGGACCGCTCGATTCCGGCGGCGGCGAGCAGCTCGTCGACGACGCGGTGCAGTGCGTCGGCGATCGAACTGCCCGGCAGCCGCTCAGTGACCGCCCGGTCGACGCTCGTGTAGTACCAGAGCAGCTCGTCGCGCGAGGCGTTGAACGTCGACCAGAAGTCCTGTCCGTACCGGCGGACGTCGGCGGCGATGCAGAGCCCGTTGTGCGTCTTGTCCGCTGCGGTCACCAGCAGGGCGTCGAGGGGCTTGCCGCTCAGCCCGGCGACGTACGGCCGCTTGCGCTCGGCCCAGGTGCCGCTGCGGTTGCCGTCGGCGTCCAGCCCGTCCGAGCACGCCCGGACGATCTCCGCGACGCCGTCGCCGAAGCGCGATCGGATGTCGGCCAGGACGGCGCCGCCGGTGCCCTTCGGCGCGTCCTCGACGGCGTCGTGAAGCAGCCCGGCAATGGCCTGGTCCTCGCTCCCGCCGTGCTCGAGCACCAGCGCGCTGACGCTCATCAGGTGCGTCAGGTAGGGCACCCGCGAGCCCTTCCGCAGCTGCTCCCGGTGGTGCGTCGACGCGTAGGCCAACGCCTCGTCGTACCGGATCGACAGCGGGCCGCTGCCCATCCAGCGGCGGTCCTCGAGCGTCGTCATCCGTGCCGTCCTCTCGCTCCTGTGGCGACGACCGCATCGGCCATCGCCGGCTCCGTCGTGGTCTGCGGGCCCGCCCGGGAAGCGGGCCGCCGGGCCCGGGTCCGGCAGCCAGTAGCGCACGATCGGGACCTCAGCGATGCCCGGCGCGCGGATGCCGGCCGCCGAGTCCTCAACACCGAGCCCGGGGATGGGGTTGGACCCGATCGCCGGACGACCCGGTCAGGGACCTGCCCCCACCCGGACGGCGCTCATGCGCACGAGAAGCACACGCCGCTCGGCGAGAGCTCGTAGCCGTGATCGGGGCAGTACTGCGCCGCCTTCTGCGACGCCGAGCCCTTGCTCCCGGCACCGGACCTGGGACCCTGCGCCCGCCATGTCACGGCTCCCTGGGCGATGGCGAGGGTCGCGTCAGGGGCACCGGCCAGGGTGTCGGCCGAGACGTGCAGGTACGTCGTCGCCGGCGTCTTCGGGTGGATGGTCGCGCCGGGCAGCCGGGCCGCGAGCGCTGCCGCCTCGTCGGGCTCGACCGCGATCGAGATCCACGTCTTGTGCAGGTAGACGGCCACAGCACCCTCCATGGAGGGGCGGAGGCTCACGTACTGCTCTTGGCGGCCGGACTCGACGGCGGTGCTCCCGGCCAGAGCGGCGGCGAGCGTCCGGATCGGCAGGGCGGCGTCCAGGTCGTCGAGGTGCTGCTGCAGCGTGGTCATGTGTCCTCTCATCGGCGGACGGAGTCGGCGAGCCGCTCGAGTGCCGCGGTGAAGCTCGTGTTCCACAGGCCGAGGTGCGGCCAGCGCTCCGCGACGTGCGCCGTCGCCTCCTCGAGCGACATGCCCTGGCGGATCAGCCAGCCGCGGAGGACGAAGCCGGTCCGGGAGGCGCCGCCGTGGCAGTGCACGAGAAGCCGGTGCCCCTCCCGGTGCAGCGCGGCCATGTCGTCGAGGACGTCGGCCAGCACGGCGTCCACGTCGTGGTTCCTGTCGTTGTCGAACAGGTAGGCCATCCGGCGCAGCGGGTGGGGGAACGGCTCGCCCAGCCGGCACAGCGAGACGACCGCGAAGTCCTCCTCGCTGTACCGGGCGCCGTCCAGGTCGGCGGCCCAGATGCCCGGACCGTCGTCGTCCGCCGGGACCACCTCCGTCGGGCCGACGTTCGCCGTCGCACCCGGGGCGTACGGCGAGCCGTCGCCGCCGTCCAGCGCCGCCGCCAGCTCCTGCAGGTCGGCCGGCCGCCACACCTTCTCGCCGTGGCCGGGCACGGTGCCGTGCACCATCGACGCCCAGCGCATCGGGATGCCGCCCATCCCGTGCACCGCCCCGGCCAGCGCGCCGGCGACGGCGGCCACCGTGTCGGTGTCGTTGCCGAGGTCGATGACCAGCCGCATGACCTCGGCGAAGTCCCGGCCCGTGCGCAGCGCCCAGACGGCCTGGGCGAGGGTCGGCCACACCGCGCCGTTGGCCATGCCCGGCCGCGGCGTCCAGCCGGGGGAGAGGTGGTCGGCCCACCTCTCCCGGTGCTCGTCGGCGACCGCCTCCAGGGCGACCGGGACGGCGGCCAGCGGGTCCCCGCCATCGAGCGCGACTCGCAGCAGCTCGTGGAAGATCGCGCAGCCCTGACCCGCGGCCGGGTCGCCATGGGTGAGCGCGGAGATCCGGCGGGCGGAGTCCATGGTCGCCTCCCGGCCCTCGCGGGCGAACCGGACGGCCGCCGGCGTCGTGCGCATCAGCGAGCCGTTGCCGGCGGCCCGGCCGGTGCGCTCGAAGTGCTGGGCGGCGGCCCGGTCCCACGGCAGGCCGGAGCGGAGGACGGCGGCGGTCTGCATCCCGACGTCCGGAGGCCCCGCGGTGGCCCACGCCCGGAACCGGTCGAACAGGTCGGCCTCGTCGAGATCGCCGCGCTCCACCAGGGAGGTCGCCACGAGCAGCGCCATCTGCGTGTCGTCGGTGAACTCGCCGGGCGCCCAGCCCAGCGAGCCGCCGCCGCACATCTCGGTGCTCGCGCCGCGGGCCGGCTCCGGGAACCGGGCGGAGAACCGCCCGGGCTCGCCGAACTCGAAGGGTGCGCCCAGGGCGTCGCCGACCGCCGAGCCGACCAGCGCGCCGGCGACGCGGGAGGAACGGGACAGGGTCATCTCAGGCCTCCTGCAGGGGGTGGGTCAGGTCGACGGCGGTGAGGTGGACGGTGCGTTCACGCCACGAGACGGCGTCCGTCCGGACGCGGCCCCCGCCGCAGAGCCGCCGGCCGAGCCCGGCCGGCCCGTCGGGGTCGAGCCGCGTGCGCTCGACGCGCTCGGCCAGACCACGGGCCAGGGTGGCCGGCGTGCGCAGTTCCGGGCGGCCGACCGCGTCGAGGGCGGCGGCCTGCATGAGGCCGGACCAGTGCGCGCGCAGCGTGCGCGCGGAGTCGAACAGCTCCAGCCACGCGGGGCGCCCGGCGACGCCGATCAGCAGGCCGCGCTGGCCCTCGAGCGGGCGGAGCCCGCCGACCAGTTCCTGAGTGCGCAGGGCGGACCGGTCGAGGCGCTCGGCCAGCGAGTCGGTCGCCGACGGGCCGGCGACGGCCTCGTAGCGGTGCACCCGCCGCCAGACCTCGGCCTGCGAGTGCAGCCGGGGAAGCACGCCGAGGGGAACGCGCCGCGCCTGCCGCCGGTGCACGGTGCTGCCGTGCCAGCGACCCTGCTCGACGCAGACGACGGGGAGCACGGTCGGCCGGTCGGGAGGCAGCAGGGTGGTCGCCGTCAACGCGCGGTGCTGCATGCCGCCCTCGAGCAGCTCGCCGGCCAGCAGCAGCACCGGCCGGTGCGCCCGGTTGGTGACGACCAGCTGGTCGACGGCCGGGGAGCCGGCCCGCTCGGCCACCTCGACTGGCGCCGCGGCCCCGGTCAGGTAGCCGGTGGGGGACGGCGGCGCGTCCGTCCAGACCGGGAAGACCGCGAGCGGCCCCCGGTGCGTGCCCTGTCCGACGTGCAGCCGGACGCCGATGTCCGTCATGACGACCACCCTCCCCTGGTTAGCGCAACTCTGCGTCAATCGAGAGATTAGGCGGAACCTGCGCTAACGTCAACAGGCGTGTACCGCGACAGCCACGGCAAGGCGCTGACCGACTACCCGCGACCGTCGGTCGCCGTGGACACCGCCGTCCTGACCGTGCCGGACGACGAGGCGCGTCTTGCGGTGCTGCTCGTCCGGCGGGCGGACGGTCACCACGGTCAGGAGTGGGCGTTGCCCGGCACGTTCCTGCACGAGGGGGAGACGCTCGCCGTGGCGGTCGGCCGGTCGCTGCGGGACAAGGCCGGCCTGAGGCCGGACGTCGCCCCTCGGCAACTGCACGTCTTCGACGACCCGACCCGTGACGACCGAGGGTGGGTGCTCTCCGTCGCGCATGTCGTGGCCCTGCCGTGGCGGGACGTCGAGCCGGTGCTCTCTCTCCGACCCGACGCGGTCTGCGTCCGGTCGGTGGACGACATCACCGGTCTGCTCTTCGACCACGACGACATCGTGCGAAGAGCCGCCGCCGACATGCGGTCGGTCTACCGGGAGCGTCCCGACCCCGACGGGCTGCTCGACGAGCCCTTCACGGTGCGGCGGCTGTACCGGTTGCACGACGCCGTGGCCGGTGGCCTGGGCTACTCGGTCGACACCTTCCGCCGCGCGATGCTTCCGATGCTGCGCGAGACCAAACGGACCTCCGAGGGCACCGTGGGCAAGCCGGCGCAGCTGTACGTCCGCCGGACCTGACGGGAGCCCAGGTCGCGCTGCCGTCGCGGCGCGACCCGGGCGTCGATCAGCTCGCCCGACTGGTGACGGTGACTGCCCCGCCCGCCGGGGCGACGAGCGTGGCGTTGCCCTCCGTGTCGACGGTCAGGGTGTATCCGCCCACGACGGCGCGGTGGACGCCGTGGTCGACCTGTTCGGTCTCGACCGTCCCGCTACGGAGAATCTCGGTGTCGAGGTACCGCACCGGACGCGCCTGTCCTCGAGTCCACGTCACGGGGCTGGCCTCGCCGACGAGCGAGGACCAGTCGCGAGACGGTGTGCCGTCGAACCGGACCCGCCCGTCCGTGCCGCGGACGAATCCTGTGACGTCGTAGGCGGTCACCACCTCGGACTGGTACACGCCGCAGATGACGTCGCCGTAAGCGGCGATGGCGTCATCGGAGACCAGTGCCCAGTCGCCCAGGGTGACGTCGGCGGCGTTGCGGTGTCCGGAGATGACATCCGGCCAAGACTTGCTGAGGTGTACGAAGATCATCCGATCACTCCCTCGTCCGAGTCGATGTACTGAGTACATTAGCCGATGTATCGAGTGGGAGTCAAGTACTTCACCCGAATGATCTGAGTTCTTGTCAGCGCACTGTCGTTGGGCGCGCTGTCGGGCGGCTTCCGGGTGCTGACACCCGCCCGCTAAACGGCCCTCGACCGGACCGATGTCCCGCTCGCCGCCGCCCGCCGATGGCGCCAAGACCCCGTCGACCGCCTCGCCGGACGGCGGTCGCGGGCGTGACGTACAAGGCTCGTCAAGGAGGCGTTGACATGATCGCCGGGTCGGTGACCGTGGGCGAGGGGAGATCAGGGGCAGCGCCCGCAAGCACGCGGACGCCGACGTCCTCCGTGCCTGGGAGAACGCGCTACGCATCGTGACTCAGGAGTACGAATTCGAGACCCGGCTGCTGGTTCTCGGACCGGCCCGTGACGGCGCGCTCCCGGAACTGGTGGCCGTTACGGGGGACAACCCGACCCGGATCACCCACGCCGACCGAATGCGTCCCAAGTTCCTGGACTACCTGAGGTGACAGACATGGCCGACGCGAAGCACGTGACCGAGCAGACCGCTGCCGAGCAGTGGCTCGACGAGCTCGACCCGGCGACGACGCAGTCTCGCGACACGACGCACTTCCGCCGCATCCTCGCCGCCAGCAAGGCAGTGAGCGCAGCCGAGGAGGAACTCCGCAAGGCGGTGGCCGACGCCCGGCAGGCCGGCGACTCATGGGCGATGGTCGGCGCCGCCCTGGGCATCTCACGCCAGGCCGCTCAGCAGCGCTTCAGCAGGTGAGTGCAGGAACCCGGCGCCGGAATCCTCGGCCGGGCGTGGCGATGCAATGCGTCGGCATCGTGCAGCGGCGACGACCAGGTGGGGCATCCAGCCCGCGCCTCGATCATCACAGTTGTCCCGCCGGCACCAGGCCACCTGGGCCTTTGCGGCGAGGCCCCTCGTGGGCCGGCTTCCGTCCGTACGCTCGGCCGCAACCGACCACGGAAGGACGGGAACGTGGGCAAGCACCTGCTCGACGAGACGGCCGAGTTCACCCTGCCTCGGGTCGCGCGGCACGCCGCCGCCGACGAGGGCGAGCTGGAGCAGACCCAGCGCTTCAACTCCGGTCTCCGACCGCAGCGGCCGGCGCCCACCGCGCGGCAGGACCCGGAAGCCGACGCCCGCTGACCGCATCGGGCGCCCGCTCGTTGAGCCCGGGTACTCGAGGCCGGCCCGGTATGTGGGAAGACATCGCGGGCAAGGCGGCGCAGCCGTACCGGCGGACCTGAGCGCTCACCTCGGTGGGCACGTCACGAGACCCACGACCTCGTGGCCAGTCGAAGCCCCAGGCCGTCGACGAAGTACGGGTGACGCTTGCACAGCCGGGTGTGCAACTTGCGGATGTCGACGCTGTCGAGCAACTCGGGTAGGAGGGTGAAGTCGAACGCCGCGGACTCGGCCCATCCGACGTCCTTCGTGTAGCCCGCGATCGCCCGTGCTCCGGTGACCTCGACGAAGGCGCGCAGGTCGTCGTCCGATGCGCCGAGCGTCCCGCAGGAGCCGAAGTAGACGGTCCGGTCGGTCAGCCTGCCGGGGACCATCTCGGCGATGTCGGCGAGGGTCAGTGAATCCCTGCCGAGGTGGATGACGCCCCGCTCACCGTGGAAGGACAGGTACGCCAGCGGGAAGCCGGCATAGCGAGCGGTGACCCACTTCTGGAGGTAGTACGCGAACTCGTCCCGGGTCGCGGTGTTGCGGTGGACCAGGCGGTCGCGCCGCATCGTCGTCAGCATGTCGAGGCCGGGTCGGACGCTGAGCTTCTCGGTCATCCGGTCGCCCCACTCGCCCTCGAGGCAGAAGATCCCCTGGTTCGGCATGGCGGTCAGGGTGCGGAGTGCCGGTCGATCCATCGAGGAGGCGCGGCCGGGTGGGACGACTGGGTCTCGTGTGCCGAGTTCGACGGCGGCGTCCCCCGATCCGTCGTCCCGTGATGTGAAGGTGCTGCTCCCCGCCACCGGAGACGAGGAAAGCCGTGCGCATCGGCACCTGAAACCTGCTCAAGTACCCGACCGCCGCCTCGGAGAAGGGCCCCGCCATGGCGGCCTGGCTCGACGAGCAGGACGTCGACATCTGGCTGCTGACCGAGGTGCACCGGGACGGGGACCCGCGGGGCAGGAAGCTCGCGGTCTGGCCACCCCGGGGTTTCGGTCCGGACCACCAGCGCTGGGCGGGCATCGCGACCACCCTGCCGTCCGGCACGCTGCGCACGGTCGGCGACCCTGGCCATGCTGGGGAGGAGGGCCTCTCGCTGGCCCGGCTGGTGGTCGACATCCCCGGGTCCACGGTGCTGGTGGCTTGCTCCGTCCTCCCGTGGAAGGACCCCGGCGAGTCCTGGCCGGGGCTCCCGTCAGGAGGGCACGCCACGCAGCTCCGCCACGTCCTCGACCACCACGTCGCGCGTATCGCTGCGGAGCGGCTGCCCGGCGAGCCGATCATCTGGGGCGGCGACTTCAACCAGCCGCTGACGGAGCCGTCCGCCCTGGCCACCGTCGAGGGAGCACGTGCGGTGCGCGCGGCGTTCGACGGCTTCGGCCTGGTCCCGCTCACCGAGCGCGCTGAGCACCTGAAGCCCGGCTACTTCGCGATCGACCACCTGGCGGTCAGCGCCGAGCTGGTCGACGGGGATCCCCTCGCCGAGGTGCACCGCCCCCCGTGGGAGCACGGGGCGTTGAGCGACCACGCCGCCTACATCGCCGAGATCCGGCTCTCCCTGCCGTCGGCCGCCGTCCCGCCGGCGAAGGTGCGCGCCGGCATCGGGTGACCCGCGAGGAGGACGCGGAACGCCGACATCCCGGATTCGCGCCCGCTGACTGCCAAGCTCCCCCGGTGCACGCAGGAGGGGAGTCTTCGTGACGGCGCGGTTGTTCCCGGACGAGCCGGCGTTCGGCTCGGCGGCCGAGCAGCTCCTCGTGCAGATCCTGCAGGAGCAGCTGCCGGACAATGCCGTCATCTTCTGCAACCTGCCGTTCAGCGACGGCGGGGAGGACCGCGAGGCCGACGTGGTCGTCGCCTGGCCCGGCGTCGGCCTCGCCGTCGTCGAGGTCAAGGGCGGCAGCGTCTCCCTGCAGCGGGGTGAGTGGCGGCAGGTCGGCGACGGCATCGACCGCGTGATCCGCCCGGTCGACCAGGCGGTCGCGTGCAAGTACCTGCTGTGCGATTACCTGGCCGACCACCCCCGTTGGACGGCGGGCCGCCCGCGGACGGCGCACCTGGTCGCGCTGCCGGCCACCACGCTGCCGGCCGACTTCCGGGCGCCGGGGCTCGCCCGCTGGATGGCCCTCGACAAGACCGACGTCCCGCACGCCGCCGCCCGCATCCGGACGGCGCTGCAGCAGGTCCGCGACGAGCCCGAAGCGCCCACCGACCGCGACGTGGAGGACCTCGTCGACTGCCTGGCCGGGACGGCGATCCCGCAGCAGCACCTGGTGGCCTGGCTCGCCGAGCGCGAGGCCGCCTGCGACCTGCTCACCCGGGACCAGGCCAAGGTGCTCGACCTGCTCGCCGGCCGCAACCGGGTGGAGATCACCGGCGGCGCCGGCTCGGGCAAGACCTGGCTGGCCGTGGAGAAGGCCCGGCGGCTGGCCGCCGACGGGCAGCGGGTGGCGCTCATGTGCTACTCGCGGGGCCTCGCCGAGTTCCTCCGGCGCCGGGTCGAGAAGCTGCCGAAGCGGCAGCGACCGGACTACGTCGGCACCTTCCACTACCTCGGCATCGGCTGGGGCGTCCCCGAGGGCTCGGACGACGACAGCCGGTACTGGGAGGAGTTCCTGCCGGCGCGGATGGTGTCGCTGGCCGGGGCCCTGCCGGAGGCCGAGCGCTTCGACGCGATCGTCGTCGACGAGGGGCAGGACTTCGCCGCCAGCTGGTGGGACGCCGTCCTCGCGGCCCTGCGCGACCCCGCGACCGGCGCGCTGTACGTCTTCTCCGACGAGGGCCAGCGCATCTTCGCCCGGCAGGGCCGGCCCACCGTCGCGCTGGAGTCCTTCCCGCTGACGGAGAACCTGCGCAACACCAAGCAGATCGCCGGCACCTTCTCCAGCCTCGCGCCGGGCATGCGGGTGCGTGGCCTCTCCGGAGTGCCGGTGCGCTTCGTGCCGTGCACCTCGGAGGAGGCCGTCGACGTGGCGGACGACGTCGCCGCCGCGCTGCTCGAGGACGAGGACTGGCCGCCGGAGTCGGTGGCCCTGCTGACCACGCACGCGCGGCACCCGGTGCAGAAGGAGCGGCAGGCCGAGGGGCAGGACGCCTACTGGGCCACCTTCTGGGACGACGAGGACCTCTTCTACGGGCACGTGCTCGGGTTCAAGGGCCTGGAGCGGCCGGCCGTCGTCCTCGCCGTCAACGGCTTCCGCGACGAGTCCCGCGCCCGGGAGATGCTCTACGTCGGCCTGTCCCGCGCCCGCGACCTGCTCGTCGTCTGCGGCGACCTGGAGCTGATCCGCCGCGTCGGCGGGGAGGGCGTCGCCCAGCGCCTGACGGCGGCCGCCACGAGATGAGGGACGGCGTGGACTTCGTCCTGAACGGCACCCGGTACGCGCTCGACGCCGAGACCGTCCGCGCCGCCGTCCGCGGCCGCACGCCGGACGAGGTGCGCGAGCACTGGGTGGACGTCGACGGCGTGCGCTGGCCACCGAAGCAGGTGTTCGCGCTGGCGACCGGCCTCCACCGCGGTGAGTTCACCTCCCACACGGCGCTCCGGCAGCTCCACCGTCTCCGCTTCCCCACCAGTGACTGGAGTCCTGCCGGCCGCGGAGCGACCGCTCCCGTAGAGCCGGCTCCTGGTCCGGCGTCCGTCTCCTCGACCCGCGTCGTCCTGGTCGGCTGCTCCAGCAGCAAGGCGTCGGCGGCCCGCCCGGCGGCCGAGCTGTTCACCGGTGCGGCGTTCATGAAGGCCCGCGACCTGGCGAGGTCCTCCGGCGCCCACTGGTACGTGCTGAGCGCGAAGTTCGGCCTGCTCGACCCGGCGGAGGTCGTCGCGCCGTACGACGTCTACCTCCCGGACCAGCCGGCGTCGTACCGGGCGGCGTGGGGTGCCTGGGTGGTCGCCCAGCTCGGGGTGCGGCACGAGCTCTCGGGCGCGGTGGTCGAGGTGCACGCCGGCCGGGCGTACTGCGATCCGCTGCGGGCGCCGCTGGCCGCGGTCGGGGCCACGCTCGTCGAGCCGCTCGCCGGTCTCAAGCAAGGGGAGCGGCTGGCCTGGTACGGGCGTCGGCCTGCGTCCGACGAGCTCCGGCTGACGCCCGGCTCATGTGTTGTTCCGGACGTGAGCCCGCTGCTCGATCCGGCGAACGCCGCGGCTCCCACCGCCTTCCTCGCGGCCGGGCGGGCCGCGGCCGACCGTCCCGGGCTCTACAGCTGGTGGGTCGACGCCGCCGGAGCCGACGAGCTGACCGCCGGGCTCGGGCACCCGGTCGAACCCGGGCTGGTCTACGCCGGCCGGGCGGGCGGGATCCGGCCGAACGGCTCGGCCTCGACGAACACGCTGTGGGGCCGGGTCGCCGAGATGCACCTCGGCGGCAACCGGTCGTTCTCGACCTTCCGGCTGACCCTGGCGGCCTGCCTCTCGGCGTCCTCCGGACGCGCGGTCGGCGAGGCGGAGGTCAGCGACTGGATGCACGCGCACCTGCGGGTCGCCGTCCTGCCGCTGGCGCCCGAGGACGTCAGCCTGGGGGAGTCGCAGCTGCTCGAGGAGGCCGATCCGCCGCTGAACCTGAGCGGGGTGCCACGCACCCCGCTGCGCCAGACCCTCACCCGGCTGCGCTCGGCGCTGACGAGGTCGGCATGAGCAGGAACGGTGTGAACCTGGCTGGCCCGCGGGCGGCCTCTTGATTCTGACGCCGCCCGGCGTCCTCCGATCGGGGCACGACCGCGCACGTGGCCTGGCGTGTCCCACCTCCTGCCCGCTGACATGTCGTCCGGGACGGGCCCGGGGCGAGGGGACAGCGGTGGTCAGGGACGGAGCGGGGCAGGGGGTGCCCAGCGGGCTGCGCACCTCGCCCACCGGCAGGGTGCCGCAGTGGGTCCTCGACGAGGCCGGCGGTCGGCCGCCCGCACCCGTCCCGTGGCGCGCCTGGGAGCCATCCGGACCGCCGACCGGTCCCGGGCGACCGCGTCGGCTCCGCCGGGCGATCGCCCTCGCGCTGCTGCTCGGCCTGGTCGGGACCGTCGCGGTGGTCGACCCGCTCGACCTCCTGGCCGGCCGTGGTGCCGCACCGGCCTCCGCCTCTTGGCCCACTCCCGGGATCGAGGCGGCGGACGCGCCTCTCGGCACCCCGCCACCCGCTCCCGTCCCGGGTGGGGCGCACACCTTCACGGCCCGGCAGGAGGACGGCGTGCAGCCGGTGGCCTACGACCCCTGCCGGCCGGTCCACTACGTCGTCCGCCCGGACAACGCACCCGCCGGTGGGGAGGCGGTCGTGCACGAGGGGTTCGCCCGGCTGTCGGAGGTGACCGGGCTGCAGTTCGTCTTCGACGGCGGTACCGACGAGTCGCCATCGGGAGACCGGGTGCCCTTCCAGCCCGACCGCTACGGCGACCGCTGGGCACCCGTGCTCGTCTCCTGGCGGACCGAGGCGGAGGTGCCGGAGTTCCTGACCGACGTCGTCGGGCTGGCCGGCAGCGCGGCGGTGTCGCGACCCGGCGGGCCGGAGGTGTTCGTCACCGGCGCCGTCGACCTGGACGCCGCGGCCTTCGGCCATCTGCTCGCGGACGAGGCCGGAACAGCCCGGGCCCGTGCGATCGTCCTGCACGAGCTCGGTCACCTGGTCGGTCTCGACCACGTGACCGACCCGGCGCAGCTCATGTACCCGATGACCAGCACCGCGCTCGACTACGCCCCGGGCGACCTCGCGGGTCTGGCCGAGCTCGGCCGGGGAGAGTGCGTTCCGGAGCTCTGATCGCCGGTTCGACGTGGTGATGTACGCCGTCCAGGCCGCCTCGCGCGGCATGAACGCCGGAGCAGACCGCCCGACCGTGCAGGTCGAGCTCGTCCTGGCCGGGGACGGAGGCCGCACGGAAGGCCGTGGTCGGCGAGGGCCTCGAGGTCGCTGACGGATGATTCGCCAGAGGCCTCGATGCCCGCGCAGCACCGCCCGGGAACGCCACAGGAGGTCGGAAGTGCCAGCCACGTGCATGCATCGCTGCCAGGCCGCATGTGTACCGGTGGGGATGACCCATCCGTGACGTCCTTACCCATGGCCGGTCATGGGGAACGGCTGGGGTCCCCTGGGGCCACTGGGCCGAGTGAGAACCTGCCCCGGCCATTTCTGGTCAAGAGTTGTTCCGGAGCCGCCGAGACGGTAGCTGACGTTCCGAAACGACCATGGAGTGGATCTCAGTGGCACAGCAGACCGAGCAGCCGCCCGTCGCGCCCGAGGGCTACAAGCTCAAGAAGAAGAAGCCGATCTACAAGCGGATCTGGTTCCTGGCGCTCGCCGCCATCGTCCTGATCGTCGTCATCGTCCAGGCTGCCGGCGGTACCTCGACGTCGTCGCCGAGCAGCACCTCGTCGGACGGTGGCGCGGCGGCCGGCGACAGCTCGGCCGAGGCCGCGGCCGCCGGCATCGGTACCCCGGTGCGGGACGGCAAGTTCGAGTTCACCGTCACGGGTGTCGACTGCTCGCAGACCGAGCTCGGGACTGCACCCATCACCACCACCGCTCAGGGCGTCTTCTGCATCGTGTCCCTGAACGTCTCCAACATCGGCAACGAGGCCCAGTACTTCGACGCGTCGAGCCAGGTGGCGTTGGACGCCCAGGGGCGTGAGTTCTCCGCCGACTCCGGCGCCGGCATCTACATCGGTGACGCCAACAGCTTCCTCGAGCAGCTGAACCCGGGCAGCGCCGTCGACGGCCAGCTCGTCTACGACGTGCCGGCCGGCACCCAGCTGACCGACATCGAGCTGCACGACTCGCCCTTCTCGGGGGGCGTCACGGTCTCCCTCGGCTGAGCAGCGCGCCTCGGCACACACGGGTCCCGGTCACCTCATCGAGGTGACCGGGACCCCTGTGCATCCAGCGGCATGTGACTCCGGGCGTCGCCGACGGCCGGACGCCGCGCGGGCCAGCGGGAGCGTCGTCCGCAGGTGAGAGCCCCTGTGCTGGCTCATCGGGGAAGGCGGGCCGAAGGGCATGCCGTGTGCTTCGGGTTCGTCGCCAACCCGGCAGCGGTCGACGACGTCGACGTGCTCGCCGGTGCGGTCGAGGCGGAGGCGCTGTGTCGACTCGTCGAGATGCCGACCGTGGGTCGGCTGAGCCCGCCGGCCGGAGCTTGGAGGGGAGCCACCAGGTCAGGGAGCCAGCGGGTTAGGACGGAGCCGTCAGGGGGAGGCCCACGTCGGTCGCCGCGGCGGCCAGTTCGGAGTCGTAGCTGACGAAGTCGGTCAGCTCCGACCCGAACGGCTCGGCCGTGGCCAGGTGGATGGCGTCCAGCGAACCGAGCCGGCGGAGCCGGTAGCCCTTCGCCCGCACGAGGGCCGCGCCGCTGAGGTCCAGGACGTAGAGGCCGCACAGCGCCTGCCCGGCCACGTACGGCACGCGCCGGTGGTCCACGCCGGCGCGCAGGAGAGTGCGGGTGATCCCCCGATCGGCCAGCTCGCTCGTCGCCAGCTCGTTGCCGGGGGGAAGCCGACCGTGCCAGGCCCGCAGGGCCTCCGACTCCGGCTCGCGCCTGACGAACCTGATCGGTGCGCTGGCTTCGAGGTCGATCAACGGCTGGGCTCGCGGCGCCGATCGGCCATCACGAGGTCCGCCAGGCTGGCGCGCTCGGGTGCGAGGTCGGGGATCAACTCCGGCATGCCGTGGTCGATCGGTGCGGTGGCTTCTCCGGCGGCCACGAGGTTGTGGAGCGGGCCGGGCCGCTTGACCTCGCGCACCATGCGAAGGATTGTGCGACCGCGATCGGTGACGAGGACGGTCACGCCGGCCCGGACCCGCGCCACCGCTCGGGACGGGTTCTGGTTCAGTTCCCGCAGATCGATCGTCTCCACGTGCACAAGGCTCCTACCTCTCTAGGTACCTCAAGGGGTCGGTGAAGCTCGGGCGAGGGGAGTCTCGGAGCATTGACGGCCGGGTCGGCACCAGACCCGGGCTCCGGGCTGGGGCGTCCGACAACGTCGTGCAGTCCTGGTGCCGAGCCCGCGAGGCCGTGCCGATAGAGGAAGGGCAACGCCTCGCCGATCCAGGAGTCCCGACGTGCCCCGGTCCACCACGTCCCGGCCCCGCTCGGGGGCAGGGACCGGCGCGCGGCCCACGAAGGGTGCACGGCCCACGAAGGGCACGCGGAGCCCGCAGGGCACTCGGTCGGCGAGGACCACCCCGGTCACGAAGCGGCCCGCCCCGGCGCGGAAGAGGACGGCGAAGGGCCGCCGCCGGTCGAGGTCCGGACGCAGCCTCCGAGCCGCCCTGCTCGTCGCTCTCGTGGTCGCCGGCGTGGTCGGGTGGCAGGCGGCGGAGGAATACCTGCGCGACGTGCCCGTCCTCGGCGAGCTCGTTGCCGACCCCGCCCCGCCGGCCGGACCCGTCTGGCCGCTGACCGGGGTCCCCGCCGACGCGGTCGCCGACCGCCCGGCGCTCGCGGTGAAGATCGAGAACTCCGTCGACGCCCGCCCGCAGACGGGGCTGAACGCCGCGGACGTGGTGTGGGAGCAGGTCGTCGAGGGCGGGATCACCCGGTTCGTCGCCGTCTACCACTCCACCCTGCCGCCCGAGATCGGCCCGGTGCGGTCGATCCGCCCGATGGACCCCGCGATCGCCGCACCGCTGGGCGGGCTGCTCGCCTTCTCCGGTGGCGTGCCGCCCTACGTCGCCGCCGCCGAGGCCGCGGGGCTGCAGGTGATCCGCCAGGACTCCGGGGCCGCCGGCTTCTCCCGGACATCGACCCGCGCGGCGCCGCACAACGTCTACGCGGCCCCGCAGGCCCTCGTCGACCAGGCCGACGCCGCCCACCGGACCCCACCCGGCGCCCAGTTCGACCACGCCGCGGCCGGCGAGCAGCCCACCGCCGTCGCTGCGGGGCGACCGACGGGCACCCTGGAGCTCACGCTGTCCGGGATCAGCTCCCCCGGGTGGGCCTGGAGCGACGCGGACGACCGCTGGCTGCGCAGCGAGGGCAGCACCCCGGCCGTCGAGGCGGACGGCCGCCGGATCGGCGCCACCAACGTCGTCGTCCTGCGGGTGGACGTCGTCGCCACCGAGGCCCGCGACCCGGCCGGCAACCCCGTCCCCGAGACGATCCTGACCGGCACCGGCGAGGCCCTCGTCGCCTCCGCGGGGCACACCGTCGAGGCCACCTGGTCCAAGCCGGGGACCGGCGACCGGGTCACGCTGACCGGCGCGGACGGCGCCCCGGTGACGCTGGCGCCCGGGACCACGTGGGTCGAGCTGGTCCCCACCGGCACCGGCTCGGTCGCCACCGGCTGACCGCGGCAACGGAGCCGGCCGCCGAACGGGGCCGCCGCGGAACGCCACCCGGTGCGGCGGTCGAGGGCTACGCCGTCTCGGGCACCCGGAGGTGGGCGAGGGCGAGTTCGAACTCGGCGACGTCGAGGATGTCGATCCCCATCGTCCGGACGGCGTGCTCGCGGGTCATCCGGGCCTGCTCGCGGGTCTGCTCGAGGGCCGACCGGCTCTCCAGGACGACGGTGCCGACGGCGCGGCCGCTGTCGCGGTCGACGAGCAGGCTGAGGCTGCAGAAACCGGGCATCTGCTGGAGCCGCGGCATCAGGTCGTCGCGGTACATCTCGAGGACCCGGTCGACCCGGTCCGGGTCGGTGCGGCTCCAGGTGACCCGGCAGCAGGCGCCGCTGCCCGTGGCCTGCTCCCGGTGCATGACGGCGATCTCCCACTCCTGGATCTCGGGCTCGCCGGCGCCGACGCCGAAGCGGTCGACCATCTGCTCGCGCATGGGCCGGACGTTCCGGTCGCTGTTCCTCATGGCCTGCCGGTCCTCCCAGGCCGAGGTCACGATGTACCGGCCGGACTCGCGGTCGCACATCATCGACAGGCCGACGCAGCCGTCCATGTCGCGCATCGCCGGCCACACCTCGTCGCTCATGTAGGCGATGGCCTCGTCCATCGATCCGGGGTTGGTCATCAGGGTGGTTGAACGGGCATACATCTCCCGGCTCCTCTCGTGCCGGCGGCGACGCCCCGGCGGAGTCGCCGCACCGGCGAGCGTCCTCGCCCCGCGCGCGTCGGACAACGGCCCCGGGCGTGGCCGGCCCCGGTCCACCTCTCCTCCCCGCGGGGTGAGGGCCGCTGTCGGTACCCGGCGCTACGTTCCGGAACTGCCGCACCCCGGACAGAGCAGGACGCGCTCGTGGCCACGATCGACCCCACCCCGCCGGCTCGCACGCGACCGCTGCCCCTGGCCCCGCTGCCCGACCCGGCGCAGCCGCTGCCCCGCGCGGCGCGGCTGGCCGGGACCGCGCTCGGCCGGCGGTGGCGGCTCCCGGGGGAGACCGGGCCCGTGCGGGTGCTGCGCGGCGCCGGCGTCCCGATGCGGGACGGCGCCGTCCTGCGCGCCGACGTCTACCTGCCGGCGTCGGCCGGGCCGCACCCGACCGTGCTGCTGCGCTCCCCGTACGGGCGGGGCGCGCCGGCCGGCGTCCCCTACGCCGTGCAGTACGCGGCCCGCGGCTACGCGGTGGTGCTGCAGAGCGTCCGCGGGACGTTCGGCTCCGGCGGCGAGTTCGCCCCCGCCGTGCACGAGCGGGACGACGGGCAGGACACCGTCGCCTGGCTGCGCGACCGGCCCTGGTTCGACGGCCGGCTGGCCACGCTCGGCCCCAGCTACCTGGCCTACACCCAGTGGGCGCTCGCGCTCGACCCGCCGCCGGAGCTGGCCGCGATGGTGCTCCTCGTCGGCCCGCACGACGTGGCGGAGGCCGGCCTGCTCGACGGCGCCTTCCAGCTGCAGAACCTGGCCGTCTGGACCGAGCAGGTCGCCCACCAGGAGCGGGTCGGGGCGGTCCGCGGCACCTACCGGCTGGTGACGGCGGAGCGGCGGCTGGCCCCGCACCTGCACCTGCTGCCGCTGCACGGCCTGGCCGAGCGGTTCGGCGGGACTCCGGCGCCGTGGTTCGACGAGTGGCTGGCCCACCCGGACGTGTCGGACCCCTACTGGGACCGCTACCGGGCCACCGCGGCGGTGCACTCCTCGACCGTGCCGACCCTGCTCGTCGGCGGCTGGCAGGACTGGTTCCTCGAGCAGACGCTCTACCAGTACGCCGTGCTGCGCGACCGCGGGGTGGACGTCGGGCTGACCGTCGGCCCGTGGGCGCACGCGACCGTCGACTCGGCGCTGGCCACGGCCGAGAGCCTGACCTGGCTGGCCGCCCACCTCCCCGTGGACGGCGCGCCGCCGTCTCCCGCCCGGCCGAGCCGGGTGCGGGTGTTCGTCACCGGCGGGGCCGGGTGGCGCCACCTGCCGGACTGGCCGCCGGCCGGGCGGGCCGACCGCACCTGGTTCCTGGCCGGCGGGGGCCGCCTGGCCGGCACACCGGGGGAGGGGGCCACGACCTTCCGGTACGACCCGATGGACCCCACCCCGTCGGTCGGCGGGCGGACCCTGGCCTTGGGGAGCGGCCGGCGGGACAACCGGCGGCTGGAGGCGCGGGCCGACGTCCGGACCTTCACCACCGCGCCGCTGGAGGAGCCGGTGGAGGTGCTGGGCACCGCCACCGTGCGGCTGTTCCTGACCTCGGACAACCCGTACGCCGACGTCTTCCTGCGGCTGTGCGACGTCGACGAGCGCGGCCGGTCGGTCAACGTCACCGACCGGCTGGTCCGGCTGGACCCGCGCGCCGGGACGGCGCCCGCGGCGGGGGAGCGGGCGGTGGAGGTCGCGCTGCCCGACACCGCGCACCGGTTCGGGGCCGGGCACCGGATCCGGCTGCAGGTCTCCGGCGGTGCCCACCCGCGCTACGCCCGCAACCTCGGCACCGGTGAGCCGCCCGGCCGGGCGACGCACGGCGTGCCGGTGACCCACCGGATCGGGCACTCGGCCGGATCGCCGTCCTCGGTCACCCTGCCGACCTGGCGACCTGCTGACCGTCGGGACGTCGACGTCCTCGCCGACCCGATCACCGGCGACGGCTCCGCGGGCCGGTGGCTGCTCCCCCGGGCACGGGCCGGCGGGCGTGCGCCCGGATCAGCCGGCCAGCGCCGTCCCCTGGAAGACCTGATCCCGGTGCCACGCGACGTGCCGCGGGGCAGGTAGGGGAGTCCCGGGACGGGGCCGGAGCCGCTGCCCGTGCAGGTCGTTGACCGCCCGGCCGTGCCGGGTGCGGGCGGAGAAGCGGCGGGATACCACGACGGCGTGCTCGTCCTCTCCTGCCGGGAGGCGTCGGGCCTCAGCGAGGTGGTGGTGGCAGGTCCTCGAGGTCGTCGAACGGCATACGGACGGCGTGCTCCGCCAGGGCGTCCAGGTCGTCCTCGGCCGCGCCGTCCTCGGCGGCCAGGACGGCCGCATCGCGAGCTGCGCTCTCACGACGCCGCTCCCGCTGGAGTGCGCGGCTGATGACCGCGGCACGGGACGGCGCTCGACCGTCAGCGATCAGCCGGTCGATGAACTCGACGAGCTCCGCGGGCAGCCGGACGGCGATCTGCCTGCTCACAGGACGACGGTAGCGAGCCCCGAGCTGCCGACGTCCCGTTCCCTCACGTCCACGGCGCAGTGCCGACCCGCAGCCGCCCGGCGATCGACTCCACGTCGTCGAGGTCGCCCACCGCGACCGCCATCACGAGCTCGTACGCCTGGTCGTTGGTCAGGGCGAGCCGCACGCCGTTGACGCCGTAGAACGCGATGGTGGCGGCCAGCGCCAGCCTCTTGTTGCCGTCGACCAGCGGCTGGGTCCGCGCCAGGGAGTGCAGCAGCGCCGCGGCCTTGTCGTGGACCGACGGGTAGGCGTCGGCGCCGAACGCCGTGGAGCGCGGTCTCGCCGACGCGGACTCCAGCAGGCCGACGTCGCGCACCTGCACCTCGCCCAGCGTCCGTCGCGCGACGTGCAGCAGGTCGTCGAGGTCGAGGTGGATCAACGGCCGAGCCGCTCCAGCGCCTCGGCATAGCGGGGCAGTTCCTGGTCGAGCACCCGGTCGAGCAGTTCGCGCTTGCTGGTGCGCTCGATGTAGTCCCGGACCGCCTGGCGGGCCACTTCCTGCATCGACCGGCCCTCGAGGGCGGCCCTGCGGCGCAGTGCCTCGGTCTCCTGGTCGTCCAGGCGGAGCGTCATGGCCACGAGCGGGATGATACCGCCGGTGATACCGAGTGGTCCTGTCGAGCCGGCCCGACGATCGACCGGCTGCTCAGTGCAGAGCAGGTCAAGGGCGACCTGACCGTTGCGGCGGGCCTCCGGTGGCAACGGGAGCCACGCCGAGGCGGTCGGGTCCGCGAGGTGCTCGCGCAGGTGCAGCAGCCGGGACCGGTCGCTGCCCGAGGACGTGCGCTGCTCGAAGGGGTCGACGCAGGCCAGCAGCACGGCGGCGTCGGTCAGGTGGCGCTCCCGGTCCCGGCCGTCCGCCCGGTGCGCCGCCGCCTTGAGGATGTGCGCGCCGAACGCGTCGGGCACGCTGACCGTCGTCCGCGCCGTTCCGGTGATCTCCAGCTCGGCGAGCACCGTCCGCCGCAGTGCCTGCGTCCCGCCCGTCACCTGGACGAGGTCGTAGCCGCGGAACCGCTCCAGCCGCCGCGGCGGGGCGTGGTCGGCGGCGACCACGTCGACGACGGAGCGATGAGGCCCGGACGCCACCAGGTCGACGGTGGCGCCGTCGAGGACGAACCGGTGCGCCGTCCCCGCGCGGGGTCGATGCTCGGCCGGAGCCGGTAGCCCAGCCCCTCCAGCGCGGTGGCGACCTGCTGTGCGCGGCCCCGGCCGGTCTCCACGTGCAGCAGGACGTCGACGTCGTTCGTGGGCCGCACCACCGGGAGCCCCGCGGCGACGGCGTGCAGCCGGATCATCAGCCCGCCGATCAGGGTCCACGCCTCGTGCGGGACGGCGGCGGCCAGCTCGGCGACGTCCGGCCACGGGCGACCCCAGCCGCCGGCCGGCGTCGGGACCCGCAGCACCTCAGCCACGCAGCGACGCCCGTGCCCGGTCGAGGAGGCGTTCGCCGGCCGAGCGCTCCCGGGCGTCGGTCGACCCGGCGAGGTCCAGCCCGGCCAGGACGTGCCGGCGTCCCCGCGCCAGCTCCGCGACGACCTCCCCCGGCATGCCCGTCGCACGCAGCGTGACGCTGCCCGCCGGGTCGGTCTCCAGCCCATAGCGCTGCACCAGCCGGGGGAGTGCAGTGACGTCCACGTACCCGTCGAGCCGGCCGGGGACGGCGGTCAGCCCGCCGATCCCCCGCGTCGCGCCGGACTCGACGACGTCGGCCGCGAGGTGGTCGAGCGCTCGCGGGTGCGCCGAGTAGCGGTGCACCGCGGCCCGGTTGCGCGTCCGCGGCGCGAGCTCGGACACCGGGACGTCGGCCAGGGCGGCCCGGAGACGCGAGCGCTGGGCCTGCCCGAGCCATCGGGCCGGCGCACCCTCGAGCAGGGCGACGGCGGCCCAGGCGGTCGGCTCCTCCCACGCCCGCAGCCGGCTGCCTCGCCGCTGGGCCACCCACTGCGCCACGGACTCCGGGTCGATGCGGTCGGGGCCGATCGCGACCAGGTCCCCGGCGGCCACCAGGCGCTGCACGTGCCGGGCCGAGACGCCGATCCGCTCGGCCGCCTGCCGGGTGGTCATCAGCGCCATACGGACAATGTCGTCCCAGCGACACTGTCCATCAAGCGGAAATCGGCGGTCGATGCGTCTCGGGCCACCGGCGACCTTGTGGGTCATGTCGTCGGTCCGGGTTGTTGCATCGCATCAGCCGCGAGGCAGGCACCGGGTGGGAGCCGGAGCCACCACCCGGTGCCTGGCTCAGTACTGCAGGGGAGCGGCAGGAACCTGGCCCGGCATCGGCGAGGCGCCCGCCTGCTGGACAGGGACGACCCTGCTGGGATCGGTGAGCGGGAGCGGGTACCGGCTGCGGTCGAAGTCGGTGTGCTCCCACTTCCACTCGGCGATGCGCGGGCCGACCCACAGCAGGTAGACGCCGAGCGTGACGATGATCAGCAGGAACCACTTGATCCAGTTGCCGAACAGTGCGGTGGCAGAACCCGTGAAGACGAGCGGGTAGCCGTCGATGGAGCTGTGCTTGGCCCGCCACCGCTCGCGCAACACCAGGGCGAACGGGTAGCAGATCCCGACGGTGCAGATGGTGATGAGGGCGCCGAGCAGGGCGGTCCCCGAGATGGGTGGCCGCGCCGCCGTGGAAGCGGAACCTGCCTGACTTTGACATGGGGAGCTCCGAGGGGGGGCGGTGCTGGACGTCCCCCTCATCGGCAGGAACCGCGTCGTAGCACGGGTGGGTCCCGGGCGCCTGCGGCAATGAGTGCTCGGTGCACTCACGGCCGTAGGAAGCGCAGGGGGAACACGAAGAGGCCGCCCGGCGGCCCGGCGGCTGGCACCATGCCCGGGTGGAACCCCGCGAGGCCGCCGAGCTGATCGACCGGTTGCGCCGCACCCGGTCGGTGCCGGTGCTGCGGCTGCTCGACGCCGCCGGCCTGGACGCCGGCCCGCCGCCGGTGCCGGACCCGGCCGCCGTCGAGCCCTACCGGTGGCTGCTGGCCCGGGTGGGGGACGGCGTCCGGCTCACCAGGTCCGGCTACCTGCCGCCCGCGCTCGTCACCGAGGCGATGACCGGTCTCGGCTGGGCGGACCGCTGGTACGGCAAGCAGAACCGGGAGGAGCACACCCTCCCCGTCCTGCTGCTGCGGGACTCCGCCCGCCGGTTCGGCCTGCTGCGCGCCTCCCGCGGCGTCCTGCTGCGCACCGTCGCCGGACGGCGGCTCACCGACGACCCGGTCGGCCTGTGGTGGCACGTCGCCGAGCGGCTGCCGCTGGCCCGCGGCGAGGTGGAGCGCGACGCCGGCCTGCTGTACCTGCTCGCGGTCGCCGCGGGGCGGTCGCGGACCGAGGCGCTGGTCGCGGAGTGCCTGGCCGCGCTCGGCCTGGTCGACGAGGTCACCGGCCGGCCGCCGGAGGAGGTGGACGCGATCGCGCTCACCCGGTACACCGAGGCCGTCCTCGACCGGATGGGCCTGCTCGAGGGCCCGCGGTACGGGGATCGGCGGCCCGGACCGGGGGCGGTGCAGCTGGCCCGCGCCGCGCTGCTCGGGCAGGGCGCGGAGACCGCGAGTGCCGGGCCTGCCGGCCCAGCGGCGTCCGGACGACGGGACGAGGCCGTCGAGCTCACCGTCGTCCTCCGCGACACCGAGCCCCCCGTCTGGCGCCGGCTTCTCGTCCCCGCCTCGCTGACCCTGCGCCAGCTGCACGCGGTGCTGCAGACGGCGATGGGCTGGCAGGGCTACCACCTGCACCAGTTCGAGGTCGCCGGCGTCGTCTACGGCGACGTCGAGGACCTCCCGGACCCCCTCGGCGACGTCGAGGACCTCCCGGACCCCCTCGGCGACGAGGACACCTCCACCGTCGGCGACGCCGCGGCCGTCACGCAGCAGTTCACCTACGAGTACGACTTCGGCGACGGCTGGGAGCACGACGTCCGGATCGGGGAGCGGCTGGCATCCGTCGGCTCCGGGGCGCCGCGCTGCCTCGACGGCGCCCGCGCCTGCCCGCCGGAGGACTGCGGCGGCCCGCACGGCTACGAGCGCCTGCTCACGGTGCTCGCCGACCCGGACGACCCCGAGCACGACGAGCTGCGGGAGTGGATCGGCGGGGAGTTCGACCCCGAGGCCTTCGACGCCGCCGCGACCAGCGAGCTGCTCGAGCTGTACGACCGGCACACCCGGCGGCGCGCCCGCGGCTGACCTCGGCCCCTTCCCGGCCGCCGGTGGCGGTGGGAGGCTCCGCACCCTCTGCAGCACCCCCGGGACCGACCGGACGACTGCGCCGGCGGTCCCGGGGACCGCGGTGCGGGGCCGGAGCGAGGGGGGATGGGCGATGCCCGAGGGATTCGACGACATCCCGGACTGGAACTTCTGGGAGAACTCCGGGGCAGGCGTGGCGGTCGCCGACCTCGACGGCAGCGGCGTGCCCGACCTGGTGGTCCTCACCGTCGACGCCCCGGCGGGCGTGGACGCCGGCTTCTACCGGGTCGGCCGCGGGCTCGTCGACGGCGAGGTCACCGGCGGCTGGGGGCCGTGGCAGCAGGTCCCGGGCTGGTTCTCCGAGACCTGCGCCGACGCCGGGGTGGCCGTGGCCGACGTCGACGGTGACGGGCAGCCCGACCTCGTCGTCTTCCTCGTCGACGCGCCGCCGGGGCCGAACGCGGGCTGGTACCGGGTCGGCCACCGGCTGGCCCCCGACGGGGCGGTGACCGGCGGCTGGGACCCGTGGCAGCAGGTCCCGGGCTGGGACGTCTGGGAGAACCAGGGCGCCGACCTCGCGGTGGCCGACGTCGACGGGGACGGCGTCCTCGACCTGGTCCTGCTCATGGTCGACGCCCCCGAGGGACCCAACGCCGGCTGGTACCGGGTCGGCCGCCGGCTGGCCGCCGACGGCACGGTCGACGACTGGGGGCCGTGGATCGGGATCCCGGAGTGGAACCTCTGGGAGAACCAGGGCGCCGGCCTCGCCGTCACCGACCTGGACGGCGACGGCCGCCCCGAGCTCGTCGTCCTCTGCGTGGACAACCCGGCCGGGAACAACGCCGCCTTCTGCACCGTCGGCTGGGGCCTCGACGGGTCGGGGCGGGCCGTCGACGGCTGGGGGCCGTGGACCCGGCTGCCCGACTGGCCGTTCTGGGAGAACGCCGGGACGTCGGTGGCGGTCCTGCCCGGGGCGGACGGCGGGCGGCCGCGGCTCGCCGTCGTCACGGTCGACGCCCCCGAGGGCCCCAACGCCGGCTACCTCCACGTGACCGACCTCGAGACCGACCTCGACACCGCGGCGGAGGTCGGCGTCTGGCGGCTGCTGGACTTCGGCACCGAGGTCAACCCCGTGCACGCCGCCCTGCTGCACACCGGGGACGTGCTCTTCTTCGCCGGGTCCGGCAACGACGACATCCGGTTCACCGCGCAGGACCTCCGGACCCGGGTGTGGCGCCACCCCTCGCCCGTCCTCGACGCCCCGGACACCCCCGTCGACCTCTTCTGCTGCGGGCACGCCTTCCTGGCCGACGGCCGGCTGCTCGCCGCCGGCGGGACCGAGCAGTACGACCCCTTCCACGGCATCCCCGACGCCCTGGTCTTCGACCCGGCCACGTCGCAGTGGACGCAGGTGCAGCCCATGGCCGGCGGCCGCTGGTACCCCAGCCTCCTGCCGCTGCCCGACGGCCGGGTGCTGGCCGTCTCCGGGCTCGGCCAGGACGGCCTGCTCAACGTCGTCCCCGAGATCTGGTCACCGGACACCGGCGACTGGACCGCGATCGCCTCGCCCGGCCCCTGGCCGATGTACGCCCACCTGGTGCTGCTCGCCGACGGCCGGGTCCTCTTTCCCGGTGGGCAGTACGGCGACGACAACGGCGTCCGCCCGACGCTGTGGGACCTCGCCACCGGCGCGACCACCCAGGTCCCCGGGCTGACCGCGCCGGAGCTGCGCAACCAGTCGGCCGCCGTGCTGCTGCCGCCCGCCCAGGAGCAGCGCGTGCTCGTCGTCGGCGGCGGCGCGTGGGATGTGCACGGGCACGCGCCGGCGGTGGCGGACGCCGCGGTGGCCGACCTGACCCGGGCGGCCCCGGCCTTCCGGCCCGTGGCGCCGATGCACCACGCCCGCATGCACCTGTGCGCCACCCTGCTGCCCGACCGGACGGTGCTGGTCAACGGTGGCTCGATGATGGAGGAGGACGCCGGGATGGCCGCCCTCCACGGCGAGGTCTTCGACCCGGGAACCGAGACCTGGACGATGACCGCCCCGTCGCGGGTGCCGCGCCTCTACCACTCCGTGGCGCTGCTCGTCCCCGACGGCACGGTGGTCACCGCCGGGTCCAACCCGGTGCGCCGGGCCGAGGACCTCCGCATCGAGGTCTACCACCCGCCCTACCTGTTCCGCGGCGCCCGGCCGGCGCTCGCGCTCGACACCGACGCGGCGGGCCACGGCACGACCGTGACCGCCACCGTCGAGGGGGAGCGCGCACTCGGGTCGATGTGCCTGGTGCGGCCGGCCGCCACGACGCACTCGACGGAGAACGAGCAGCGGCTGGTCGACCTCGCGTTCACCGTGCAGGACGGCGGGCGGGTGGACGTCGTCCTGCCGGACGACCCCGCCCTGGCGCCACCCGGCTGGTACATGGTGTTCGCCGTGGACGACGACGGGGTCCCCTCCCGGGCCGCCTGGCTCCGGCTCGGGTGACCTGGTGAGCCCGCCCGTGGATGTGGACACGGTCCTCGCGGCTGTGCCACCGTGAGCCCACCGTTCCCGTGAAGGCGGTGTGCCCCGGATGCCGTACCCGCTCGACCGCATCGACCGGCCCACGACCGCGACGGCCGGACGCCCCTCGCTCCGCCCCGAGCCCGCACGCGCGCTCGGCCGCGGCCCGGGCGGCACCCCTCCCGCGACGCGGACCGAGCGGGCCCGCTGACCCCGGCGCACCCACCCCGGCAGAGGAGAAGAGGCGCATGAACGGCGTTCACGATCTCGGGGGAACCGACGGGCTCGGCCCCGTCCGCGTGGAGCAGGACGAGCCGGTCTGGCACGCCGACTGGGAGAAGGCGGTCTTCGCGATGCTCCCCACGAACGCCGCGAAGGGCTTCTTCGGCATCGACGAGTTCCGCTACGGCATCGAGCAGATGCCGGCCGCCGAGTACCTGCTCTCCCCCTACTACGAGCACTGGGCGCGCACCGTCGAGCACCACGCGGTCAAGGCCGGGGCCATCGATCCCGACGAGCTCGAGAAGCGCACGCAGTACTACCTCGAGCACCCCGACGCGCAGGTCCCCGAGCGCACGGACCCCGACCTCGTCGCGGCGATGGAGGCGCTCCTCCGCCAGGGGGTGCCCGCGCGCCGCGACTCGGACCGGCCGGCGAGGTTCGCCGTCGGCGACCGGGTCCGCGTGGTCGACGACAGCCCGTTCGGCCACACCCGCCGGGCGCGCTACGTCCGCGGCCGGGAGGGCGTCATCACCAAGGCGCACGGCACCTTCATCTACCCCGACAGCGCCGGCAACGGCAGGGGTGACGACCCCCAGCACGTCTACACCGTCCTGTTCCGCGCCGCCGACCTGTGGGGGGAGGAGGCCGCCGACCCGAACGGGAGCGTGACCTTCGACGTGTGGGACCCCTACCTCGAGCCGGCGTCCTGACCCCACCCCAGCCCCTGAGGAGAAGCCCGATGTCGACCGTCGAGAGCCCGCAGACCCCGCTGCCGGTCCCCGGGCCCGCGCAGCGCTCCGAGGAGGAGATCGCCGCCCGCGTGAAGGCGCTCGAGTCCCTGCTCGTCGAGAAGGGCGTCATGACCACCGACACGGTGGACCGCCTCGCCGAGATCTACGAGAACGAGGTGGGCCCGCACCTCGGCGCGACGGTCGTCGCCCGGGCCTGGACCGACCCCGCCTTTCGGGAGCGGCTGCTCGCCGACGCCAGCGCCGCCTGCGCCGAGCTGGGCATCGGCGGCATGCAGGGCGAGGACATGATCGCCGTGGAGAACACCGACGCGGTGCACAACGTCATCGTCTGCACGCTCTGCTCCTGCTACCCGTGGCCGGTACTCGGGCTGCCGCCGAACTGGTACAAGGCCCCGCCCTACCGCGCCCGCATGGTCCGCGCCCCGCGCCAGGTGCTGCGCGAGGACTTCGGCCTCGACGTCCCCGAGTCGGTGGAGATCCGGGTGTGGGACTCCAGCGCCGAGCTGCGGTACTTCGTGCTGCCCCAGCGGCCGGAGGGCACCGAGGACCTCGGCGAGGAGGAGCTCGCGGCGCTGGTCACCCGCGACTCGATGATCGGCGTCGGGCAGCCGCTGCACCCGGGGGCGTCGCGCCGGTGACCGCGGGCGAGGACCGGGAGACCGCCCGGCGGCGGGTCGAGCACCTGCTCCTGCAGCTGCCGCACCAGGACCAGATCCGGCCGGACGACGGGGAGGTCGCCTTCGAGACCGCGTGGGAGATCCGCGCCTTCGCCCTCGCGCTCGCCGCCCACCAGAGCGGCCAGTACGACTGGCCGGCCTTCCAGCAGGCGCTCGTCGCCGCGATCCGCACCTGGGAGGAGGCCGGCACCGGCGAGGAGTGGCGCTACTACGACCGGTGGCTGGAGGCGCTGGAGACCCTGCTCGCCGAGGGCGGGGTGCTGGACCCGGCGGAGCTCGACGAGCGGACCCGCGCCGTGCTCACCACACCGCGCAACGCCCACCACCAGCGGGCGCGGCGCGAGCCGGTGGCCGTCGACGCCGGCCGTCGCTGATCCCCGGGACGCCGAGCCGGTGGCCGGGACGACGCCCGAGCGGCGCGCCGATCCGGTCCCGCTGACGGCCGAGGACCGGGCGATCCTGGCCCTCGAGGGCCCGCACCTGGTCGGGCACACGTGCAAGGTCGTCCGCCTGGCGGCCGGTGCCCCGGACGTGGCCGCACTGCGCGACGCGGTGGCCCGCCGGCTCCCGGACGCGCCGCGGCTGACCTGGCGGCTGGCCGGTCCCGCCGACGCGCCGGTGTGGCTCCCCGACGACGCGGTGGACGTCGCCGCCCACGTGGGCGCCGTCCGCGCGGCCGCGCCGCTCGACCCGGCCGGGCTGCGCCGGGAGGTGGCGCGGCTGTTCGTCCGGCACCTCGACCGGAGCCGGCCGCTGTGGCGGATGGACCTCGTCGGGCCGCTGGCCGGCGGCGGCGCGGCCCTGGTCTGGCGGGTGCACCACGCGCTGGCCGACGGCACGACCTTCATGCGCCTCGCCCACGACGTCCTCTGGGACCCCGCG
The DNA here is from genome assembly GCF_054049955.1 of Geodermatophilus sp. SYSU D00758. NCBI lineage: Bacteria > Bacillati > Actinomycetota > Actinomycetes > Geodermatophilales > Geodermatophilaceae > Geodermatophilus > Geodermatophilus sp. SYSU D00758. The sequence goes on along the minus strand of NZ_JBJGYK010000006.1, from coordinate 31,930 downwards.
CCGGCGGTGCCGGCGCCCCGCACGGCCCACGCCCCGGCGGTGCCCGACCCCCGCGACGCACACGCGCCCGGGGACCCGCCGGGGAACGAGGCCCGGCGGCACGACCTCGCCGGGGTCCTCTCCGGCGAGCTCCTGCCGGGCCTGCGCCGCTCCCCGTTCGACGCCCGGGTGGGGCGGGACCGCGCCGTCGCCCTCGCCACGGTTCCGCTGCCCGCCCTGCACGACGCCGCCCGCGCGCTGGCCGGCGCGACGGTGAACGATGCGGTGCTCGCCGTCGTCGCCGGTGCGCTGCGCCGCTGGCTGGAGCAGCGGCACGGCCCGCTGCACCCGCTGCGCGTCAAGGTGCCGGTCACGCTGCACTCCGCCGGCGACGCGGCCGGCAACCGCGACTCCTGGTTCCGGGTGGACCTCCCGGTCGACGAACCGGACGTCGGGGCGCGGCTGGCCGCCGTCCGCACCGGGACCGCCCTGCGCAAGACCCGCCACGACGCCCAGGAGCTCGACGAGCTGATGGCCCGGCTGGCCCGCGCCTCCCCGCGGCTGGCGCGCTGGTCGCAGCGGCTGCAGCGCAGCGGGCGGGCCTTCGCGCTCAACGTGTCGAACGTGCGCGGGCCGACCCGGCCGGTCAGCGTGCTGGGCGCCCGCGTCGACACCCTCCACTCGCTGGCCGAGGTGGCCCAGCACCACGCCCTCCGGGTGGCGGTGGTGTCGGTCGCCGACCGGCTCTGCGTCGGGCTGGTCGCCGACCCGGCGGTGGTCGACGACGTCGGCGTGCTCGCCCGGGCGGTCGAGGCGGAGGCGGCCGAACTCGTGCGCGCCGGAGGAGGCCGCTCGTGACTACTCTGTAGTCATGGTGACCCCGCGCTCGGTCCGACTGTCCGAGGACGTGCTGCGCCGGTTGACGGACCTGGCCGGGCGGCGCGGGACGTCGGTCTCCTCGACCATCGAGCGGCTGCTGGACGAGGCGCTGCGCCGGGAGGCCCATCCGATGATCACCTTCCGCGACGGCCCGAGCGGCCGCCGCGCCGGCCTGTCGGGCGGCCCGGACGTCGACGAGGTGGTCCGGACCCTCCGCGTCGTGCAGGAGGAGCGACACGAGGACCCTGTCCCGGTGGTGGCCGAGATGATGTCGCTCGACCACGCCCGTGTGCGCGCGGCCGTGGCCTACTACGCCGACCACCGGTCGGAGGTCGACGACCGGATCGCCGCCAACGACCGGGCCGCGGAGGAACTCGAGGCGGCCTGGCGCCGCCAGCAGGAGATCCTGGCCGGCCCCGCGTGACGAGGCTGCTGCTCGACGAGATGTACCCCCGCCGTCTCGCCGAGCAGCTCCGCGCCGAGGGGTACGACGTTGTCGCCGTCGTCGAGCTGCCGGACCTGATCGGGCGTCAGGACGCCGAGGTGGCGCGCCAGGCCCGCGAGAGCAGGCGCGTGGTGGTCACCGAGAACGTCGTCGACTACGCCCCGCTCGGGCCGGACGAGCACGCCGGGCTGCTCCTGGTGAACGCCCGTCGCCGGCCACGTACCCCTGCCGGCCTGCCGCGGTTGTCAGCCGCCCTCGCAGCCTGGTTGCGCGTGCGGACCGGACCAGGGGAGGCGGCGCCAGGGCTGGTCGAGTGGCTGTGAGGGTCCGAACGGCCGGTTGTGACGGCGGGCACAGTGCGACCAGGGCGCCGTGCGAGCATCCGGGGATGGCCGCCGCGCACCGCCTGCTGATCGCCAACCGCGGGGAGATCGCCGTCCGCATCGCCCGCGCCGCCGCGGCCGAGGGGACGACATCGGTCGCGGTCGCGGGCGCCGACGAGCCCGATGCCCCGCACCTGGCCGCGGCCGACGAGGCGCACCCGCTGCCCGGCACCGGCCCGGCCGCGCACCTCGACGTCGCCGCGGTGGTGGCGGCCGCGACGGCGACCCGCTGCGACCTGCTGCACCCCGGCTACGGCTTCCTCTCCGAGAACCCGGCGCTGGCCCGCGCCTGCGCCGCCGCCGGCGTCACCTTCGTCGGCCCGTCCCCGGAAGCGCTCGACCTGTTCGGCGACAAGGTCCGCTCCCGGGCGCTGGCCGAGGCCGCCGGCGTCCCGGTGCTGCGGGGCACCGCGGCGGGCGTGACCGCCGGCGAGGTCGCCGACCTGCTGCAGAGCGCCGGCGCGGTGGTGCTCAAGGCCCGCGCCGGCGGCGGCGGGCGCGGCACGAGGCTGGTCCGGCCGGGCGACGACGTGGCGGCGGCGCTGGCCCGCGCGTCGTCCGAGGCGCGGGCCGCCTTCGGCGACGGCGCGGTCTTCGCCGAGGCCTACCTGGAGCGGGCCCGGCACGTCGAGGTGCAGCTGCTCGGCGACGCCCGCCGCGACGTCGTCGTCCTCGGCGACCGCGACTGCTCGCTGCAGCGGCACCGGCAGAAGATCGTCGAGATCGCGCCCGCGCCGCACCTGCCCGAGCCCGTCCGCCGGCGGCTGCACGAGGCCGCCGCCGTCCTCGCCCGGCAGGCCGGGCTCACCGGGCTGGCCACCGTGGAGTTCCTCGCCGCCGCCGACGACCCCGAGCGGTCCGTCTTCCTCGAGTGCAACCCGCGGCTGCAGGTCGAGCACACCGTCACCGAGGAGACCCTCGGCCTCGACCTCGTCCGCCTCCAGCTGCGGGTGGCCACCGGCGCCACCCTCGCCGACCTCGGCCTCGCCGACGGCCCGCCCCGGGCCACCGGCTGGGCGGTGCAGGCCCGCGTCAACGCCGAGACCGTCACCGCCGACGGCGCCGTCGTCCCCTCCGCCGGCACCCTCACCGCGCTCACCGTCCCCGGCGGCCCGGGCGTGCGGGTCGACACCGCGGCCCGGCAGGGCGCCGTCCAGAGCGCGCGCTACGACCCGCTGCTGGCCAAGGTCGTCGTCTCCGAGCGCGACCTGGCCGGCGCGCTCCGGAAGGCCGGCCGGGCGCTGGCCGAGCTCGACGTCCGCGGCGTCGCCACCAACGCCGGCCTCCTGCGCGCGCTGCTCGCCCACCCCGAGGTCGAGCAGGCCACGACCACCTTCGTCGACGACCGCACCGCCGAGCTGGTCGCCGGGCAGCCCGACGCGCCGGGCTGCGAGGAGCCGCTCGACGCCGACGAGGACGCGCTGCGGGCGCCGGTCCCCGGCACGGTCGTCGCCATCGAGGCGCCGGCCGGGACGGCGGTCGAGCCGCGCGGGGCGGTCGTCGTCCTCGAGGCCATGAAGATGGAGCACGTCGTCGCGCTGCCGGCCGGCGGTGTCGTCCGGTCCGTCGCCGTCGCGGTGGGGGAGACCGTCCGGCAGGGCCAGCTGCTGGCCACCGTCGAGCACGACGCGGTGCGTGACCAGGAGGCCGCGGCCGAGCTCGACCTCGACGCCGAGCGGGCCGACCTCGCCGAGGTGCGCCGGCGGCACGAGCTCGGCCTCGACGAGCACCGCCCCGAGGCGGTCGCCAAGCGGCACGCGCAGGGCCGCCGCACCGCCCGGGAGAACCTCGCCGACCTCGTCGACCCGGGCAGCTTCCTCGAGTACGGGCCCCTGGCCATCGCCGCGCAGGAGCGCCGCCGCAGCCGGGAGGAGCTCGAGCGGACCACCCCGGCCGACGGCGTCGTCGGCGGCCTGGCCGAGATCGGCGGCACCCCGGCCGTCGTGGTCTCCTACGACTACACCGTCCTCGCCGGCACCCAGGGCATGCGCGGCCACCTGAAGAAGGACCGGCTGTTCGAGCTCGCCGAGGCCCGCCGGCTGCCGGTCGTGCTGTTCGCCGAGGGCGGCGGCGGCCGGCCGGGGGACGTCGACCTGCCCATCGTCTCCGCGCTCGACACGATGGCCTTCACCCTCTTCGGCCGGCTGTCGGGCCTGGTGCCGACCGTCGGCATCGCGTCCGGGCGGTGCTTCGCCGGCAACGCCGCGCTGCTGGGCACCTGCGACGTCGTCATCGCCACCGAGGACGCCACCATCGGCATGGGCGGCCCGGCGATGATCGAGGGCGGCGGCCTCGGCGTCGTCGCACCGGAGGAGATCGGCCCGATCGACGTCCAGCACGCCAACGGCGTCGTCGACCTCCGGGTGCCCGACGACGCGGCGGCCGTGGCCGCGGCCCGGCAGTACCTCTCCTACTTCCAGGGGCCGGTCGACGACTGGACCGCCCCCGACCCCCGCCTGGCCCGCCACCTGGTGCCCGAGAACCGCAAGCGCGCCTACGACATGCGGGCGGTGGTCCGCAGCGTGTGCGACGAGGGCTCGGTGCTCGAGCTCCGCGACGGCTGGGGCGCCGGGATGATCACCGCCCTGGCGCGGGTGGAGGGCGCCCCGGTCGGCGTCCTCGCCAACGTGCCCACCCACCTCGGCGGGGCCGTCGACGCCGACGCCGCCGACAAGGCCGCCCGGTTCCTGCAGCTGTGCGACGCGCACCGGCTGCCGGTCGTCTCCTTCTGCGACACCCCCGGCTTCATGGTCGGCCCCGAGTCGGAGCGGACGGCGACGGTGCGGCACTTCTCCCGGCTGTTCGTCATCGGCGCGAACCTGTCGGTGCCGATCGGCACCGTCGTCGTCCGCAAGGCCTACGGCCTGGGCGCCCAGGCGATGGCCGGCGGCAGCATGAAGGTTCCGCGGTTCGCCGTCGGCTGGCCGACCAGCGAGTTCGGGCCGATGGGCCTGGAGGGCGCCGTCCGGCTGGGGATGCGCCGCGAGCTGGCCGCGATCGACGACGAGCGCGAGCGGCAGGCCGCCTACGAGGCCGCCGTCGCCGCCTCCTACGAGAAGGGCCGCGGGCTCAACGTCGCCGCGCACTGGGAGATCGACGACGTCATCGACCCCGCCGACACCCGCCGCTGGATCGCCACCCTCACCCGCGAGGTCGCCGGCACCCCGCGCCCGGCCGGGCGGGTACGGCCCAACGTCGACACCTGGTAGGACCCGGACGTCCCGGTCCGCCGTGCGGTGCCCGCCGGCCGGGACGGTCGACGGCTCACGCGGGGCTGCTGGTCGGCTCCGGCCGGTCGGCCTCGCTGCGGCGCCGCTCGCGCAGGACGAACCGCTGCACCTTGCCGCTCGGCGTGCGCGGCAACGCGGCGACGACGTGGATCCGCCGGGGGCCGGCGTGGGCGGCGTAGCGCCGCTTGACGTGCTCCTGCAGCTCCTCGACCAGGCCCGGCGCCGCCGACCCGGCGTCGCGGAGGACGACGTAGGCCTCGATCGCCTCGCCGCGCAGCGCGTCGGGCACCCCGATCACCGCCGCCTCCGCGACGGCGGGGTGCGACACCAGCGCCGACTCGACCTCGAACGGCCCGATCCGGTAGCCCGCCATGATGATCACGTCGTCGTCGCGCGAGGAGTAGGAGAACCAGCCGTCCTCGTCCACCGACGCGACGTCGCCGGTCAGGTACCAACGCCGATCGGCGCTGAACCGCTCCGCCGTCCGCTCGGGGTCGTCGGCGTACCCGGTGAACCACATCAGCGGGCTGCCCGGCACGTCGACGGCCAGGCGACCCGGCTCGCCGGGCGGCGCCACCACGTCCTCGCCGTGAGCGAGCACGGCGGCCCGGTAGCCGGGGATCGGGCGCCCCATCGACCCGGGCCGCACCTCGGCCCGGATGTCGGGGTGCCAGCCGTTGACGACGACCATGCCGAGCTCGGTCTGGCCGTAGTGGTCCCGGACGGGCACCCCCAGCCGCTGCTCGGCCCAGGACACCACCTCGGGGTTGAGCGGTTCGCCGGCGCTCGAGCACACCCGCAGCTGCAGATCCGCGGACGGCGCCTGCGCCTCCCCGGCACGCAGGGCGCGGAAGACCGTCGGGGCCGCGGCGAAGTTGGTGACGCCGAACCGGCCGAGCACCTGCCACGTCGTCGCCACGTCGAAGCCGGCGCGCAGCAGCAGGTTCCGGCGGCCCGTGAGGAGCGGCCCGACGATGCCGTAGTACAGCCCGTACGCCCAGCCGGGGTCGGCGATGTTCCAGAAGACGTCGTCCGCGCGCACGTCCAGGCCGTACTGCAGGTAGACGGCGATGCCGGGCAGGGCCCCGCCCGGAACCGGGACCGCCTTGGGGGCTCCGGTCGTCCCCGAGGTGAACAGGTGGATCAGCGCATCGGTGGGCCGCCGCACCGCGGCGGCGGAACCGGGTGGCTGCGCGTCGAGCAGGTCGTCCAGCCCGGCATCCCCCGGGCGGCACTGCGCCGGATCCCCGGCGACCACGATGCGCCAGGGCGCGTCGGCCGGGATGTCGGGCCCCGGGTCGAGCTTGGCCCGCTGATCGGCGTCGCACACCACCACCGCGGTGCGGCTCGGCAGCAGCCGCGCACCGATGGCCGCCGGGGCGAACGCGGTGAACAGGGGCACGTGGACCGCGCCCAGGCGCCAGATGCCCAGCACGGTGACGACGAGGTCCTCGCCCTTGCCCATCAGCGTGGCGACGCGGTCGCCGGCCCGGACCCCGAGCGATGCCAGCGCCGCGGCCGCCTGCTCGGAGCGGGCCCTCAGGTGGCCGTAGGTGAGGTCCCGGCCGGACAGGTCACCCTCGACCACCGTGAGCGCGACCTGGTCGGCGGGATGGCGGTCGCAGAGCAGCACGGCGGGGGCGGCCTCGCCGCCGACCTCGGCCAGCAACTCGGCGACCCGCTCGTCCGGCGTGGGCATGGCGGCCTCCCAGCGGTGCGGCAGCCGTTCGACCCCGCACACCAGTGGTCCTGCCTGGCGCGGACCAACCTCGACCCGCCGGGGAGGGGTGTCAACAGGTCCGCGCACGCCGACGGGACGCCCCGCGGAGCGCTCCGCCGGGAGCCCGAGGCTCCCGGCCGGTCAGGCGCTGACGTCCTCGTGGGTGTTCACCCCGGGGATGCGCCGCACCGACCCCCAGCCGAAGCGGGCCCAGACGATGAGCAGCGCGCCGCCGACCAGCGAGCCCAGGGTGTCGCGCACCAGGTCGCCGTTGGTGTCGTCGTTGCCCTCCGACAGGTCGGTGCCGAACCAGGCGTCCGAGCGCCACTCGTAGATCTCCCACAGCGCCCCGATCGCGATGCCCAGCGCGGCGGTGACGACCCCGATGCCGACGTAGTGCGGCAGGTGCGTCTCGTCGCGGGGGTCGGGCACGACCTCCACCCGGGCCAGGGCGATGTAGACGACCGGCGCGGTGAGCATCGGCAGGGTGAAGTGCACGAGGTCGTCGAAGCGCACCCACTCGTCGTACAGGCCGAGGACCTCCCCGAACCCCTGCAGCGCCATCGCCAGGGTCAGCGACAGGTCGTAGGGGCGCGGCAGGTTGATCACCCGGGCGACGAGCGTGACGCCGCCCAGGAGGGCCAGCAGCGCCGCCGCGCCCCAGTCCCCGGCCACCGCGTACACCACGGCCCCGCCCAGGACGACCAGCCGCAGGACGTCGATGCCGTCCCTGATGACCGGTGTCCAGTCCCCCAGCAGCAGCGTGCGCGTGTCCACGAGGCGTGCCTACCCCACGGCCCGTGCCGGGGAGCGACCGCCGGTGGACCGGCTGTGCCGACGCGTCGGGACGGCGGACGTCGTGTGCGGGCCGTCGCCGTCCCCCTTCCCGCCGGTTGCGGTACCCGGGAACCTCGTCGGGGCGTCCGGGAGGGAGACCGACATGAAGTACGTCGTCACCTGGCGGGAGCGGCCGGCCGGGTCGGCCGCGGAGTACGAGACCGCGCAGAAGCGGGTCCTCGAGATCTTCGCCGTGTGGGAGATGCCGAAGAGCCTGACCTTCCACCAGTTCGTCGTCCGCGTCGGTGAGTTCGGCGGCTACGCCGTCATCGAGACCGACGAGCCGGCCGACCTCCAGTACCTCACCACCGTCTACGCCGCGTTCGTCTTCACGGTCGAGCCGGTGCTGGACGTCATGGACTCCGTCGCGGCCGAGAACCGCGGCATCGAGTGGCGGGACGCGCTGGCCGACGCCTGACGGCGCCGATCGGGTGACAGCGCGTCCGCCGCAGGTCACCGGCGAGCCGCGCCCCGCCCGGCGCGGCGGGGAAAGAGACCTTCGCACCCTGGCGCCGGGAGGGCGCGGGTTCCTAGGGTCGGCAGGTCCGGGCGAACCGGGCCCGGGCACCAGCCGACCCCCCGATCGAGAGCGAACATGAGCGCTCCGCTGCTGGTCGCCGTGGACGACGACCCCACCCTGCTGCACGACGTCGAGCGCGAGCTGCGCAACCGCTACGCCTCCGACTACCGCATCTGCTGCCTGCGCTCGGCGGGTGAGGCGCTGGCCACCCTGGAGGAGCTGGCCCTGGCCGGCGAGCAGGTCGCCCTGGTGCTCGCCGGCGAGGAGCTCGCCGGGAAACCGGGCACGGACGTGCTCGCGGAGGTGCGACCGCTGTTCCCGCAGGCGCAGCGCGTCCTGCTCATCGGCTGGGACCACGTGGGGATCGCCGAGGCCGGGGACGCGATGTTCGAGGAGATCGCGCGCGGGCGCATGGACCACTACGTGGTGCGTCCTGCCCCGCCGCCGGACGAGTCGTTCCACCAGGCGATGTCGGGCTTCCTGCTCACCTGGGCCGAGGCGGCGCGCCGGGCCCCGCACACCATCGACGTGATCGGGGAGACCTGGTCGGGCCGGGCGTACGAGCTGCGCGACGTGCTCGGCCGCTGCGCGATGCCGCACCGGTTCTGCCTGGCCGACTCCGCGGAGGCCCGGGCCGTCCTCGACGGCGCGGGCGACCGGCGGCTGCCGCTCATCGTCATGCCCAACGGCAGGATCGTGGAGGACCCGAGCGACGTGGACATCGCCCGGTCGGCGGGGACGGTGATCGAGCCGGCGGGGGAGCGGTACGACCTCGTGATCGTCGGCTGCGGCCCGGCCGGTCTCTCCGCAGGGGTGTACGGGGCCTCCGAGGGGCTGCGCACCCTGGTCGTCGACGCCGGCAGCCTCGGCGGTCAGGCCACCGCGAGCTCCGCGATCCGCAACTACCTCGGCTTCCCCCGGGGCGTCACCGGCGGGGAGCTGGCCCGGCGGGCCTACGAGCAGGCGTGGATCTTCGGCGCCCGCTTCGCCTTCATGCAGCAGATCGCCAGCCTGCGGCGGGAGGACGACCACGTCGTCCTGACCTCGGAGACCGGCGGCGTCGTGTGCGCCCCCGCGGTCGTCCTGGCGACGGGGGCCAGTTACCGGCGCCTCGGCGTCCCGGCCCTCGAGGCCCTGCACGGGGCCGGCGTCTTCTACGGCGCCGCCGCCTCCGAGGCACCGCTCGTGGCGGGGGAGGAGGTCTTCATCGTCGGCGGCGCGAACTCGGCCGGGCAGGCCGCGGTGCACCTGGCCCGCTACGCCGAGCGGGTCACGCTCGTGGTGCGGGCCGCGACGCTGGAGGCCGGCATGTCGCACTACCTCGTCCGCCAGGTCGAGGAGACCCCCGGCATCGAGGTCCGCACGGGCACCGAGGTCGTCGGGGGCGGCGGCGACGGACGGCTGGACCACCTGGTGCTGCGCGACCGCGGCACCGGCGAGCTGGAGCGGGTCGACGCCTACGCGCTGTTCCTGATGATCGGGGCGCAGCCGCGCACCGGGTGGCTGCCGGCGGACGTCGAGCGGGACCCGGCCGGCTTCGTGCTGACCGGGGCGGACCTCAGCGACGACGCGCTGTGCGGGTTCGAGCGCCCGCCGCTGGGGTTGGAGACCAGCGTCCCGGGCGTCCTCGCGGCCGGCGACGTCCGGCACGGGTCGGTCAAGCGGGTCGCCTCCGCCGTGGGGGAGGGCTCGATCGCCATCCAGCAGGTGCACCGGCTGCTCACGGGCCAGGGGCACGGCAGCGCCGCCGCGGCGACCCCCACGGGTGGCCCCCGGGTGCCGATCGCCCGCTGACCGCGCGGGACCGACCCGGCTCAGCCCGCGAGCCACTCCTCGACGGCGTCGAGGTGCTCGTGGGTGAGGCCGGCGAAGACGTCCGGCGCCACCACGAGCACGTGCGGGTTCGCCGCCAGCCAGTCGCCGGTGCCGGCGGCCTCGTAGGCCAGGTCGTCGTCGATCCACACGATGCGGCGGTCCGGGTGCTCCTCGGCGACGGCGCGGGCCATGTCGAGCTTCCACCAGCCCGAGGCGCTCGACACCGACCCGGCGAAGCCCGTGGGGCCGACGCCGGGCCGGGCGTGCACCCGCAGCCCCCGGGGGAGGCCCATCGGCTCGGCCAGCAGCCGGTCGGCGTCGCCGGCCCACGTGGTGAGCCACTGGATCTCCACCCGGGCGGCGTCGTGCCACTCGCGCAGCCGCGCGGTCACCGTCGGGTCCCACGACAGCACGTACCCGTTGAACCGCCCGCGCCGCCACCCGGCCGGCAGCTCGGGGGCGACGGCGTTGAGCACGCCGTCGACGTCCAGCAGCAGGATCGGGACGTCGGCGGCCATGCCCCAGCCTCCCGCGCGCGGCGGGCCCGCGTCACGCCGAGGGGACGACGACCGCCCGGCCGCGGATGGTGCCCTCGTGCAGCCGCCGGTAGGCCTCCGGCGCCTCGTCCAGGCCGAACCGCTCCACCTCGACGTGCACCGCCCCGGCCCGGGCCAGGTCGAGCACCTCCATCAGCTCGGTGCGGGTACCCCAGTACGGCGCCCGAACCGACGCCCCCATGGGCGTGGAGAAGAAGCCGGTGGGCAGCGTCCCGCCGCCGATGCCGACGATCTGGACGACGCCGTCCGGCGCCACCGTCCGCCGGGCGATCTCCAGGGTGGGCGGCGCGCCGACGATGTCGAACACCGCCTGCGCGCCGACCCCGCCGGTCAGCGACCGGATCGCCTCGACCGCCGCCGGCTCCGAGCGCAGCACGTGGTGGGCGCCCACCTCCCGCGCCAGCTCCAGCTTCTGCTCGCTCACGTCGAGGGCGACCACCGTCGCCCCGGTGACCGCCCGCAGCACCTGGATGGCGACGTGCCCCAGGCCGCCGGCGCCGATGACGACCGCGGTGCTCCCGGCCGGCAGCTCGTCCAGGCTGGAGACGACGGCGTGGTACGGCGTGAGCCCGGCGTCGGTCAGCGACACCGAGGCCACCGGGTCCAGGCCGCCGAGGGGCACCAGGTGCCGGACGTCGTCCACCAGCATGAACTCGGCCAGCGCCCCGGGGGAGCCCAGCCCGGGCGGCATGATGCCGAGCGCCGCCGCCCGGGTGCAGTAGTTCTCCGCGCCCCGCGCGCAGGCGTGGCACAGCCCGCAGCCCCACGGCCCGTACACGGCCACGGGCTCGCCGACCGCGACCCCGGTGACGCCCTCGCCGAGCGCGTCGACGACCCCGGCGCCCTCGTGCCCGAGGGTGAGCGGCAGCCCGTACCCGTACTGCTCGGCGGGCAGGCCCATGACGAAGGCGTCCGAGTGGCACAGCCCCGCGGCGGTCACCCGCAGCCGCACCTGGCCCGGCCCGGGCTCGGGGGTCTCGACCTCCACCACCTCGGGCTCGCCGCCGATGGTCCGGTACTGCACTGCGCGCACGGTGTCCCTCTCCCCGGTGGATGCGGTGCCCCGACGCTAGGCCGGGGGGAGCGCCGTCGCCGGGTGCCGACCGGACCCCGCGGGCAGGGCCGGAGGTCCCGGGGACGGCGTCAGGGCTTCCGGCTCAGCCAGCCGGCCGCGGCGATCCCCAGGCCGAAGAGGACGGTGCCCGGGATGATCCCGTGGCCCTCCACCGGCAGGGCCCCGCCCAGCACCCCGCCGACGGGCAGGGCGACCAGGGCGAGAGCGACCGGCGCGGGCAGCAGCCGGTGCCGCAGCGCACCGATCGCGATCAGCAGCGGGCCGAGCAGGGTGGCGGTGCCGGCCAGCGCGGAGAACCACAGCGTGGCCTCCTCGACCGCGGCGAACCCGCCGTGCATCGCCGGGGCGACGTAGGCCTCGGTGTACCCGCCGACCGGGATGAGGGTCAGCCCCACCCACAGCACGGCCACCCCGGCGGTGGCCACCCGGGAGCGGCCCAGGCGCGCGGCCAGCGCGCCGGCCCCGGCCGCGACGAGCAGCGCGCCGGCGCTGAAGACGACGTGCGCGGCCACCCAGGTGGCGGCCTCGTGCGCCGCGTGGCTGTGCTCCAGCGGGTGCAGCGCGTTGCCGGCGGCGAACAGCACGCCGCCGGCGACGACGGACAGCCCGCGCAGCGCGAGGGACGGTCGGTGGTCGGGGACGGCGGCAGCCGGGGCGGCCGGGGTCGGCGGCGCGGGAGCGGTCGGGGCGGTGCTGGTCGGGGCGGTGCTGGTCGGGGCGGTGCTGGGCATGGCGGTTCCTCGGGGTCGGGAGCGGGTCCGGGTGACCCCGGTCGGCGAGCACCGTGGCCGGCTCCGCCTACCGGGGGGGGGGGGGGGGGGGGGGGGGGGGGGGGGGGGGGGGGGGGGGGGGGGGGGGGGGGGGGGGGCGCGGGCCCCCGGGGCGGCCCCCCCCCGCCCCCCCCCCCCCCCCCCCCCCCCCCCCCCCCCCCCCCCCCCCCCCCCGGCAAGAGGACCGCGCGAGCGTCCGCGGCGACCACCCACCGACCCGAGGAGACCCGCGATGTCCCGCACCGACGCCCTGCCCGTCCACCCCCGCCACGACGGCGACCCCGTGCCCGACGTGATGGGCATGCGCCTGGCGCACCGCGCGATGCTCCGCGACGCCGGCCGGCTCACCGACCTCGCCGAGCGGTTCGCCGCCGGTCCCGCCCCGGACGGGGAGCGCGCCGACGCCGTCGCCCGCTACGTCCGCGACTGGGCCGACTCGGTGCACCACCACCACACCGTCGAGGACGAGGTCCTCTGGCCCGTGCTCGCCGCCTCCGCCGGCCCGCACGTCGACCTCACCGAGCTCTCCGACGACCACGCCGCCCTCGACCCGGCCCTGGCCCGGCTGCGCGCCGCCGCCGACGCCTTCCGCGCCCGCCCCGGCGCGGACACCGCGACCGCGATGGGCGCCGAGCTCGCCGAGCTCCGCGACTCGCTCACCGAGCACATCGGCGAGGAGGAGGCGGCGCTGTTCCCGGTGATCGAGCGCTACATGTCCGTGGGGGACTGGGCCGCGGTCGAGGCCCGCATCCGCAAGCACGCGAAGCTCTCCTTCGAGGCGCCGCGGGTCCTCGGCATCACGACACCGCAGGAGCGCGCCGCGATCGAGGCCGCCGGCGGCCTGGTGCTGCGGCTGCTGCTCGCCGTCCTCGTCCCGCCGTTCCGGCGCCGCGAGCGGGCCGTCTTCGGCAGCTGACCTGGTGGGCCGGCTCCCGGTCGCTCTAGCGTGCCTCATGCGTGCCGCGATGATCACCGCGCTCACCGGGCCGGACGCCGTGGAGGTCCGGGAGCGACCGGAGCCGGTACCCGGGCCGCACCAGGTGCTCGTCGACGTCGAGTACGCCGGCGTCACCTTCCCCGACGTCCTGCAGACCCGGGGCCGGTACCAGCGGCGTCCGGACCTGCCGTTCACCCCCGGGTGGGAGGTGTCCGGCGTGGTGCGGGCGGACGCCGCGGGCTTCCGCGCCGGTGACCGGGTGGCGGCCCTGCCGACGACCGGCGGCCTCGCCGAGACCGTCGCGGTCGACGGCTCCCTGGTGTTCCCGCTGCCGGACGGCGTCCCGTCCGACCAGGCCGCCGCCCTGCCGCTGAACTACCTGACGGCGCACCTCGCGCTGGTCCGCCGGGCGCGGCTGGAGCGGGGCGAGAGCGTCCTGGTGCACGGCGCCGCCGGGGGTCTCGGGGCCGCCGCCTGCCGGCTCGCCGCGGCCTCCGGCGCGCGGGTCGTCGCGGTCGTGTCCACCCCCGGGAAGGCGGAGGTCGCCCGGGCGGCCGGGGCGCACGACGTCGTCCCGGTCGACGGCTTCCGCGACGAGGTGCGGCGGCTGACCGGGGGGCGCGGGGTGGACGTCGTCGTCGACCCGGTGGGCGGGGACCGCTTCCCGGACTCCCTGCGCTCGCTGGCCCGGGAGGGCCGGCTGCTCGTCCTCGGCTTCACCGGTGGTGAGATCCCCACCGTCAGGGTGAACCGGCTGCTGCTGACCAACACCACGGTGGTGGGTGTGGCCTCGGCGGAGCTCTGGGCCGACGAGCCCGATCTCCCCGGCCGGCAGTGGCGCGAGCTCCTGCCGCTCATCCGCTCCGGCGCGATCGCCCCGCCGATCGGCCGGGTGTTCCCGCTGGGGGACGCCGCCGCGGCGATCCGCGAGCTGGACGAGCGGCGGGCCGCCGGCAGGGTGCTGGTCCGGGTGCGCTGAGTGCCCGTGGCCTGGGAGGCCGAGGACCCGTGGCCTGGAAGGCTGGGTGCCCGTGGCCTGGAAGGCTGGGTGCGCGTGGCCTAGAAGAGCAGGGACGGGGGGCGCACCGTCCCGGGGACGACGCCGAGCTGCTTCATCAGCCCGAGCGCGTCGGTGATCCCGTGCTCCTCGACCAGCTGGCGGCTGGTGATCCGGACGACGCTGATCCCCTGGACGCGGATGCGCGCGCCGGTGGGCGGGATGCCGCCGAAGTCGCCCAGGTGCGTCGCCTCGACGAACCACCGCGCCGTGACGCGGTCGGCCACGCCGAGGGTCTCCTCGATCGTGATCCGCACGTCCGGGAACGCGGTCGTGAGCACCCGGAAGTGCTCCTTGTACCCGTCGACGCCTACGATGACCTCCGGCTCCGCCGGGTCGTGGCCGCGGTAGCTGCGCGCGATGAACCGCTCGATGCCGGCCGGGTCCTGGGCGTTCCAGATCTGCTCGATGTGCGCGCGGAAGACAGCTTCGGACATCGGGGTCTCCTCCCGGGTGGTGCGGCTGGTGGGACCAGGGTCGGCGGGCTGCCTGTCGTCGCGCTGTTCCCGCGGTGCCGCCGACCGCGCGGCTGCCGGTCCGCACCGGTGGCCGGCTGCCGCGCCGGAGCCGGGGCACCGGAGGGACACCCACCTGGACCCGGCGTCTCTGAGTGCAGTTGCACTCAAAGACGTAGGCGTCCGGGAGGGACCAGCCGCGGGGCTTCACGCCGGTACGCGGTCGCGGCACCGGGTTCGACGCCGCGGCACCGGGTTCGATCCCGCGGCCGCGGGTTCGATTCCGCGGCCGCGGGGCCCGGGGTCGCGGCGTCGAGCCCGCCCGCGCGGCGGGTCAGAGGCCGGCGGCGGCCAGCTGCGCGGCCAGGTCCGCGCGCACCCGCTCGGCGTCCCGGCGGGCCGCGGCCGCGGCACCGGCGTCCCCGAGGGCGTCGGCGACCGCGGCCAGCGCGTCGTCCACGGGCCCGACGACGAGGGTGCCGGAGTCCAGCCCGGCGATCCGCCCCGCCCACGGCAGCAGCTCTTCGCGCGCGGCCCGCGCGGTCGCGAGGTCGCCGAGCCGGGCGGCGGCGTGCGCGCGCAGCGTCGTGGCGGCCAGCCAGTAGTAGTCCCGGCTGACGGGCCGGCGCGCCTGCCAGGCGGCGCGCGCCTCGTCGTCCCGGCCGGCGTCCAGCAGCCCCAGGACGACGGCGTCGGTGAGCGCTCCGGGCATCGCGCCGTGCAGCCAGGCCAGCTCGTCGGCCACCGCCACGCAGCTCCCGCTCGCGAAGCCGGCCGCGAACCGGCCCACCAGCGCCATCAGCCCGCCGTTCGTGGCGCCGGTCTCGGCCAGGCGGGCGGCGACCTGCTCGTAGCGCGCTCGCCCCTCGTCGTGCCGGCCGGCCAGCACCAGCAGCGCACCGTCGAAGACCTGCAGGGCGCCGAGCACGTGGCCCAGCTGGCCGGCGTCGGCCAGCGCGACCGCGGTGTCGGCGTGCCGCCGGGCGGCGACCAGGTCGGTGCGCGCCGCGGCGGCCAGGAACAGCAGCCAGTGCGCCACCGCCCGGTGGTCGGTCAGCCCGGCCGCGGTCGCCACCGCGCGCAGCTCCTCGGCCAGCGGCTCGCGGACGGCGGCGAGGTCCGGGCCGAGCGCGGCGAAGGCCCGCACGTTGAGCGCCGCGCACAGCAGCCGGGCGGCGTCCGGGCCGCGGGCGTCGCGGGCCAGGTCCAGCGCCCGCGCGCTGGCGGCGTCGGTCCGCGCGTCGTCGGTCCCCTCCACCTCCCGCACGAGCGCGACCAGCAGCCGGCAGCGCACGTCGCCGGGCAGGCCCTCCCCGGCCGGGGTCTCCAGCAGCTCGAGCAGCGGGTCGAGCAGCTCGGGGTCCTGCGCGCCGTCGTCGCGGACGGTCCACACCAGCGGCGCGTCCCAGGCGGCGAGGGCGGCGACGAGCAGGTCGTGCCGGTCCAGCCGCCGCGCGATCCGGACGGCGTCCCGCTGCTGGGCGCGGGCGGCCACCGCGTCCCCGGCCCGGGCGTGCGCGGGGACCGACGGCAGCAGCACCGCCAGCTCCTCCTCCCCACCGCCGCGGCCGGCCAGCGCGAGCATCCGCCGCGCCGACGCCCACTGCCGCGCCTCCTCGGCCGCGGCCCCCAGCCGGCCGGCCTCCCGCGCCGCGGCGGTCACGTACGGCACGGCGTCGGCGGCGGTGCGCGGGACCGCAGCGGCCACCGCGTGGTGCGCGAGCGTCGCCGCGTCCGCCCCGCCCTGCTCGCGCAGCGCGGCGAGCGCCGCGGCGTGCAGCCGGCCGCGGCGCAGCAGCGGGGTGTCCTCGTAGAGCACGTCCCGGACCAGCGCGTGGGTGAACCGCACCCGGCCGGGCGCCGGCTCGTCGAGCAGGCCGGCGAGCACCGCGGTCTCCAGGGCGTCGAGCAGCTCGTCGACGTCCCGGCCGGCGACCGCGGCGAGCACGTCGACGTCGGCCTCCCGGCCCAGCACCGCGGCCTGCCGCAGGGCGGTGACCGCGGGTCCGGGGAGCCGGCCGACCCGCCGGCGCAGCACGTCGCGCAGCCCGGCCGGGACGCCGGTGGCCGCCGCGCCCCGGCCCTCGGCGAGCAGCAGCCGGGTCAGCTCGCGCACGTAGAGCGGGTTGCCGTCGGTGCGCTCGCGCAGCAGCCTCAGCTCGTCGGCGCCGGCGTCCTCCAGCCCGGCCTGCCGGGCCAGGACGGCGACCCCCGCGTCGTCCAGCCCGCGCAGCTCCAGGTGCGCCGCCCCGGCGGAGGCCAGCGCCGCGCGGGTGGCGGCCAGCGCCTCACCGCCCTCGGCGTCCCGGTACGTGGCCAGCACCAGCAGCGGGTCGCCGGCGAGGGAGTCCACCACCTGGCGCAGCAGCTGCAGGGTCAGCTCGTCGGCCCGGTGCACGTCGTCGAGGACGACCAGCAGCGGCTGCTCGCGGACGGCCTCGCGCAGCCGCCCGGCGACCGCCCGGCCCAGCCAGAAGGCGGAGCCCTCCTCGAGCGGGGTGCCGCCGAGGGCGCGGGTGATCTCGGTCCACGGCCAGGCCGGGGGAGCGCCGTCCACCTCGGGGCAGCGCCCCTCGACGACCCGCCAGCCGTCCTCGCGCAGCCGGGCCGCGGCCGTCCCGACCAGCGTGGTCTTGCCCGCCCCGGCCTCGCCGGCGACCCACACGAGGCGGGTCCCGGAGGCGGCGAGGTCGAGCAGCCGCCGCAGCTCCGCCGCCCGGGCCGGCGCCGGCGGGGGCGCGCTGACCGGCCGGGCGGGGAGGGCGATCGGCGGAGCGGGGAGGTCCAGCGCCGGCGCCTGGCCGAGCACGGCGGCCTCCAGGTCGCGCAGCCCGCGTCCGGGGTCGACGCCGAGCTCCTCGGCCAGGTGCTCGCGGGCGCGGCGGAGCACGGCGAGCGCGTCGCCCTGCCGGCCGCTGCGGTAGAGCGCGAGCGCCAGCAGCCGCACCGCCTCCTCGCGGGCGGGGAAGTCGTGCAGGTGCCGCTCCAGCTCGGGGACGACGGCCGCCGCCCGCCCGAGCGCCAGGTCCGCGTCGGCGCGGAGTTCCACCGCGACCAGCCGCAGCTCCTCCAGCCGGGCCACCTCCGGCGCCGCCCAGCCGGCGTCGGCGTGCCCGGCGTACGCGGGGCCGGACCAGCAGGACAGCGCCCGGTCCAGCAGGCCGCGGCGGGCGGCGGCGTCGGCGGTGGCGTGCGCGCGGGCGACGAGGTCCTCGAACCGCCAGGCGTCGACCGCCTCCCGCGGCAGGGCCAGCCGGTAGCCGGGGGCCACGCTGACCAGCACGGTGGCGCCGGTGCGGCGCCCGCCGGCCGGGTCCAGGGCGCGGCGCAGCCGGGAGACGTGCACCTGCAGCCCGGCCAGCGCCTTCGGCGGGGGCTCGCCCTCCCAGAGGTCCTCGACCAGGCGGTCGGCGGAGACCACGTGCCCACCGGCGAGCACCAGGCGGGCGAGCACGCCGCGCTGCCGCGGGCCGCCGAGGGCTGCCGGCTGCCCGGCGACCGTGGCCTGGACGGGTCCGAGGACGGCGACGTCGACGGGCGGGTTGTGGGCCATGGCGGAGGAGACGGTAACCGGCGCCGCGCGGGACCGGGGACGCCGTGGCGGAGCGTGTCACCCTCCGGAGCGCCGCCCTGGTACGGGCGCCGTGGACCGGGTCCGGCCCGCGGGGGCGGTCGCGCGCCGCGCCGGATCCGCGCGCAGGCCGGTAGCCGCGCGGGGACGCCCGGTCGCGGCGCGCCACGAGCCCCGGTGCCGGGCCCCGGGGCCGGGACCGCGACCGGCCGGCGGGACGCGGAGGGATGTCATCCGGGACGCCCACCGGAGGACAGTGCCCCCGTGCCACCACGCCGGTGGGCACCAGGACGAGAGGCGGTTCGCACCATGTCCGAGACGTTGAGCGGCGGCATCGAGGTGCTGCGCGGTGCGGTGACCGGTCCGGTGCACGTGACCGGCGACGAGGGCTTCGACAACGCCCGCAGGCGGTGGAACGCGGCCGTCGACCGGCGGCCGGCGGTGATCGTGGAGTGCCTGTCGGCCGCGGACGTCGCCGCCGCGGTCCGGTTCGCCCGGTCCGAGGCGCTCGAGATCGCCGTGTGCGGTGGCGGGCACAGCATCCCCGGGCACTCGACCTGCGACGGCGGGCTGGTGGTCGACCTGCGCCGGCTCGACGCCGTCACCGTCGACGCGGACGCCCGCCGGGCCAGGGTCCAGGGCGGCGCGCTGCTCGGCGACCTCGACGCGGCCACCCAGGCCCACGGGTTGGCCGTCCCCGCCGGCATGGTCAGCCACACCGGCGTCGGCGGGCTCACCCTCGGCGGCGGGATGGGTTGGTTGTCGCGGATGGCCGGCCTGACGATCGACAACCTCGTCTCGGCCGACGTCGTCCTCGCCGACGGCCGGGTGGTGCGCGCCGCCGAGGACGAGAACCCCGACCTGTTCTGGGCCCTCCGCGGCGGCGGCGGGAACTTCGGCGTGGTCACCGAGTTCGAGTTCCGGCTCGTCGAGGCCGGCCCGATGGTCGAGTTCGGGCTGTTCTTCTGGGACGAGTCGCTCGGCCGCGAGGCGTTGCGGCTCGCGCGGGAGGTCATCGCCGAGCTCCCGCGCACGATGAACGCCGTCCCGGCGGTCGCGCTCACCGCCCCACCGGCCCCGTTCGTCCCCGCCGAGCACCAGGGGAAGCCGGGACACGCCCTGCTGCTCGTCGGCTTCGGGGACGCCGCCGAGCACCGGCAGGTCACCGAGCGCATCCGCCGAGCGCTCCCGCCGCTGTTCGACCTGGTCACGCCGATGCCGTACACGGCGCTGCAGCAGCTCCTGGACGAGGCGAACGCCTGGGGCTTCCACGCCTACGACAAGAGCGGCTACTTCGCCGACCTCACCGACGAGGTCATCGACATCCTCGCCGAACACGCTCCACGCAAGACCTCGCCCCTGTCCGTCGTGCTGTTCTACCGGCTCGACGAGGCCTTCAGCGAGGCCGGCGAGGACGACACCGCCCTCGGCGGCGGCCGGTCCCCGCGCTACACCGGGTTCTTCATCGGCCTGACCCCCATGGCCGAGATGCTCCCGGCCGAGCGGGAGTGGGTGCGGTCGCTGTGGCAGGCCCTGCGCCCGCACATGCTCAGCGCCGGCTCCTACGTCAACGCCGTGGAGGGCGAGGACGCCGGCGAGGTCGAGGCGACGTACGGGCCGAAGTACTCCCGGCTGGCGGCCGTGAAGGCGAGGTACGACCCCGACAACGTCTTCCACCGCAACGTCAACATCACCGCCCCGACCATCCCGGTGCCGCGCGGCTGAGGCGTTCCCGGCGCAGGGGCGCCGCCCCTGCGCCGCCGCGGGCACGCGGCCGGGCAGGCGGAAGGCACGGGGGGCGGATCGGGGGACGGCGGCGGGGACGGCGGCGCGGGAACCCCGCGGACGCCGGCCGGCATGACAGGGTCGTCCGCGCTCCACGACCGGCACCACCACGGGGGACCCTTGCCCGACCTGCTCCTGCCCACCTCCGCGCCGGCGGCGGGGGGCTGATCCCGTGCACCGCCTCGACGGCCGGCTGGTGCTCAGCCCCAGCGACCTGACCCGCCACCAGGAGTGCACCCACCTCACCGCGCTGAACCTCGCGGTGGCCACGGGCGCGCTGCAGCCCCCGCCCGAGGGCGCCGGCGACCAGACCGTGCTCGTCGCCGACCTCGGCATCGCCCACGAGCTGGCCTACCTGGAGTCCCTGGAGGAGCAGGGCCTCGCCGTGGTCCGGCTGCAGGGCCGGCGCAGCGAGGCGGCCACGCTCGAGGCGATGCGCGCGGGCGTGGACGTCGTCCACCAGGCCACCCTGTTCGACGGCACCTGGGGCGGGCAGGCGGACTTCCTGCTGCGCGTCGAGGCGCCCTCGGCGCTGGGGGGCTGGTCCTACGAGGTCGCCGACGCCAAGCTCGCCCGGCGCATCACGGTGCCGGCGCTGCTGCAGATGGCCACCTACGCGGCCCGGCTCGCCACCCTCCAGGGGCGCGCGCCCGAGCGCATCTGCGTCGTCACCGGGGACGGCGGGTACCGACCGTGGCGGCTGGTGGACGTCGCCGCCTACGCCCGCCGGGCCCGCGCCCGGCTCGAGGGGTTCGTCGCCGACGTCCCGTCCACCGCCCCGGTGCCGACCGCCTACTGCGACCGCTGCACGTGGACGGCCCGCTGCTCCGACGAGCTGCGCCGCGGGGACGACCTGAGCCTGGTCGCCGGGCTGCGCCGCGACCAGCGGGCCGCGCTGCTGGCCGTCGGCGTCGCCACGCTCGAGCAGCTCGCCGGGGCCGGCGACGAGACGCTCCGGGCGACCGGCATCGGCCGGGCCACCCGGGAGCGGCTGCGCGACCAGGCCCGCGAGCAGCTGCGCGGCCGCCGCGCCGGGCGGCCCACCCGCACCCTGCTCCCGCCGGCCACCGCGCAGGGCCTGCTGCGGCTGCCCGCGCCGAGCCCGGGGGACCTGTACCTCGACTTCGAGGGCGACCCGCTCGCCGGGGACGGCGCGGGGCTGGAGTACCTCGCCGGCCTGGGCGACCGCACGGGCGCCTTCACCGCGCTCTGGGCGCACGGCGCCGACGAGGAGCGGCGCATGGTCGCCGAGCTGGTCGACCGCGTCGTCGAGGCCTGGCGGGCCGACCCGGGCATGCACGTCTACCACTACGCCGCCTACGAGGTCAGCGCGCTCAAGCGGCTCACCGGCCGGTACGGCGTCCGCGAGGCCGAGCTGGACCAGCTGCTGCGCGCCGAGCGGTTCGTCGACCTGTACCCCGTCGTCCGGCAGTCGATGCGGATCAGCGAGGAGTCGTACTCGATCAAGAAGGTCGAGGCCTTCTACGGGCGCGAGCACACCGGGGACGTCGCCGACGCGATGAGCAGCGTCGTCGAGTACGAGAAGTGGCTCACCGACCGCGACCCGGCCCGGCTGCAGGCCATCCACGACTACAACCGCGACGACGTCGACTCCACCCGCGAGCTGCACGACTGGCTGGAGACCCAGCGCGCCGAGCTGGAGGCCGAGCACGGGGAGCAGCCGCGCCCGGCGGTGCCCGAGGTCGCCGCGCCGGCCCCGCGGTCGGAGGCCGAGGTCGCCGAGCTGGCCCTCGTCGAGCAGCTGGCCGGGGCGGGGCACGCGCTGCTGGGCGACCTCGTGCAGTGGCACCGCCGCGAGGCCCGGCCCGGCTGGTGGGAGTTCTTCAGCCGCGGCGAGCTGGAGGACGACGAGCTCGTCGAGGACCGCACCGCGCTCGGCGGGCTGTCGCGCCCGGTCGAGATCGGCACCGAGAAACGCAGCAAGCTCTACGCGTTCACCTTCCCGCCGCAGGACACCAAGCTCTCGGTCGGCGCGAAGGCCTTCGACGTCGACACCCGCGTGCGCGTCGGCGAGGTGCGCGAGGTCGACGCCGTCACCGGCCGGGTCGTGGTCAAGAGCGCCAAGGAGCCGGTGCCGCCGCGCGGCCTGGGCCCGGAGGGCCCGCTGGACGACACGGCCATGCGGGCGGCGATCGCGGCGACCGCCGACGACGTCCTCGCCGGCCGGCCGTGCCTCGGGCGGGCGCTGCTGGACCGGGTGGTCCCGGCCGACTGCCGGCGGTTGCCCGGGGAGGAGGCCGGGGACGCCGTCGTCCGGCTCGGGCTGGAGCTCGACGGGCAGGTCCTCGCCGTCCAGGGGCCGCCGGGCAGCGGCAAGACCCGGGCGGCCTCCCGGCTGATCCGCGCGCTGCTGGACGCCGGGAAGAAGGTCGGCGTCACCGCGACGTCCCACGCGGTCATCGGCAACGTCCTGCGCGCCGTCGACCGACCGGCGCTGCAGAAGTGCGAGGAGCACCAGGCCTGCGGGGCTCCGGGGGTCGAGTGGTCGAGGGACGCCGCCGACGTGGCCGGCCGGCTGCTCGACGGGTCGGCGTCCCTCGTCGGCGGGACGGCGTGGTTCTGGTGCCGGCCGGACCTCGCCGAGGCCGTCGACGTGCTCGTCGTCGACGAGGCCGGGCAGTTCTCGCTGGCCAACGCCCTCGCCGTGGCCCGCTCCGCCCGCTCGCTGGTGCTGCTCGGCGACCCCCAGCAGCTGGCCCAGCCGACGCAGGCGGTGCACCCCGGCGAGTCGGGCTGCTCGGCGCTGGAGCACCTGCTCGAGGGGCACCCGACCGTGCCCGAGGACCGCGGCGTCTTCCTCGACCGCACCTACCGGATGCACCCGGCGCTGACCGCGTACGTCTCCGAGCTGGCCTACGAGGGGCGGCTGGAGTCCGCGCCCGGGCGGGAGCGCATCGCGGTGCGGGCCGGCGGACTGGTGTCCGGCTCGGGGCTCGCCGTCCGGTACGTCCGGCACGCGCGGGTGTCGGCGGCGTCGTCGGCCGAGGAGGCCGCGGCGGTGGCCGAGCTGTGGCGGTCGCTGCAGGGCGTGGGCTGGGTGGACGCCGACGGGCAGCAGGCCCTCCTCGGGCCGGAGGACGTGCTGGTCGTCGCCCCCTACAACAGCCAGGTCGCGACGATCCGCGCGCTGCTCCCGGACGGCGCCCGGGTCGGCACCGTGGACCGCTTCCAGGGGCAGGAGGCCCCGGTGGTCGTCTACTCGACCACCTCGACCAGCGCCGAGGACGCCCCGCGCGGGGTCTCCTTCCTCTACGACCTGCACCGGCTCAACGTGGCGGTGTCGCGGGCCAAGGCGCTGGCCGTCGTGGTGATGAGCGAGCAGCTGCTCGACGCCACCGTGCGGACGCCGGAGCAGCTGCGGCAGGTCAACGCGCTGTGCCGGCTGGCCGAGATGGCCGCGGTCGTCGGCTGACCGCGGGGCCCGGCTCCGGTCGGCACCCCGCCGGCACCCCGGCGTCCTACGTCTCTGGGTGCACCTGCACTCAGAGACGTAGGACGCCCGGAGGGGACGTCCGCCCGGGGAGCCGCACGCCGCTCACCCCTCCGGGCGGTCCGGGGCGCGGGCTCAGGGCGGGGGCTGGGCGCCGACCACGCCGGCGACCACCGCGGCCGCGGCGTGGCCGCTCCGCACGGCGTCGAGCACGGGGTGGTCGGCCCGCCAGCCGGCGAGGACCCCGGCCGCGAGGGCGTCCCCGCAGCCGGTGGTGTCGCGGACCGGCACTCCTGGCACCGGCACCCGCCACGTCCCCCGGCGGGTGCGGACGACGGTGGGTTGGGCGCCGGCGTGCACCACGACCAGCGCGGGCGCCGAGGACGGGAGGTCGCCGTCCGGCACCAGGCCGAGCGCCCCGGCCTCCGCCGCGTTGCAGAGCAGCAGGTCCGGCCGCAGCCGGCCGACCAGCCCGACGTAGCCCTCGGCGCCGTGGGCCCGGATGCGGGTGGCCGCCGCGACGTCCAGGCTCACCGGCACGCCGGCCCCGTGCGCGCGGTCCGCGGCGGTCGCCAGCGCGTCCGGGAAGCGCAGCAGGTCGTAGCCGTCCAGGTGCAGGACGGCGGCGTCCTGCAGCCACCCGGCCGCGACGTCGCCCGGCACCAGCCCGCCCTCGCCGCGGTCGGACAGCAGCGTCCGCTCGCCGCCCGGGTGCACGAGGACCGTGGACAGGGGCGTCCGCCCGCGGCGCACCACCGCCGGTTCCACGCCGCGGGCGGCCAGCCCGGCCAGCAGCCCGTCGGCGAGCGGGTCGGCGCCGGCCCAGCCCGCCAGCCGCGCGGGGACGCCCAGCCGGGCCAGGCCCGCCGTCACGTTGGCCGGCGCCCCGCCCGCGGCCGTCGTCCGGACCACCCGCTGCTGCCCGCCCACCACCAGCGGCTCCGACAGCTCGAGGACCGCGTCGGCCACCAGCTTGCCGAGCACGACCACCGGGCCGCGCCCGGCGGCGCGCGGCCAGGTCGGGGCGTCCGTCATGCGGGAGAGCGTGCCGGGGGAGGGCGCCGCGGGCACCTCCGGCGCCGGCCGGCGACCCGCGGTGCCGAGAGGACGCGGCTCACCCCCGGCGACGACCTACGCGGTGGTCCGCGTCGACGGGTCCTGACCGCGCCGCGCGGCCAGCCGGTGGAGTGCCGCGGTGAAGCTCTCGTTCCACAGCCCGAGGTGCTCCCAGCGCCCGGCGACGAGGGCGGTGGCCTCCTCGACGGTCAGGCCCTCCTCGCGCACCAGCCAGCCGCGCAGCACCAGCCCGGTGCGGGAGGCCCCGCCGTGGCAGTGCACGAGCACCCGACGACCGTCGGCCCGCAGCGCCGCCAGGTCGTCGAGGACGTCGGCCAGCACCACGTCGACGTCGGCGTTGTGCTCGTCGTCGGCGAGGTAGGCCTGCCGGTGCACCTCGTGCGGGAACGGCTCGCCGAGCCGGCACAGCGACAGGACGGCGAAGTCGGCCTCGCTGGTGCGGGCGCCGTCCAGGTTGCCCGCCCAGATGCCGGGCACGACCTCGCGCGGCCCCAGCCGCGGGATCACCCCCCGCTCGTACGGCACGCCGGGCCGGCCGTCGAGCACCGCGGCCAGCTCCTGCAGGGCGGCCAGCCGCCACACCCGGTCCCCGTGCCCGGGCACCCGGCCGTGCACGGCCGAGGACCAGCGCATCGGGATGCCGGCCATCCCGTGCACGGCCCCGGCCAGGCCGCCGGCGACCGCGGCCACCGTGTCGGTGTCCCCGCCCAGGTCGACGACCCGGCGCAGGACCGCCTCGAACCCGCCGCCCTGCCCCAGCGCCCACACCGCCGAGCCGAGCGTCGGCCACACCGCGCCGTCGGGCTCGGTGGCGT
The DNA here is from genome assembly GCF_054049955.1 of Geodermatophilus sp. SYSU D00758. Taxonomy (NCBI): domain Bacteria; kingdom Bacillati; phylum Actinomycetota; class Actinomycetes; order Geodermatophilales; family Geodermatophilaceae; genus Geodermatophilus; species Geodermatophilus sp. SYSU D00758. Next base: position 6,572 of record NZ_JBJGYK010000006.1, on the reverse strand, counting down.
CGGCCGGCGTCCAGCCGGGGTCGAGCACGGCCGCCCAGCGCCGGCGGTGCGCGGGCGGGACCGCCGCCAGCGCCGAGGGGACGGCGGCCAGCGGGTCGCCGCCGTCGAGCGCGACCCGCAGCAGCTCGTGGAAGACCGCGCAGCCCTCACCGGCGGACGGGTCGCCGTGGGTGAGCGCCGAGATCCGGCGGGCGGCGTCCACCGTGGCCTCCCGGCCCTCGCGGGCGAACCGGATCGCCGCCGGGGTGGTGCGCATCAGCGAGCCGTTGCCCGCGGCGTGCCCCGACCGGGCGGCGTGCCCGGCGGCCGCGGCGTGCCACGGCCGGCCCGAGCCCAGGACCGCCCGGGTCTGCGTGCCGATGCCCGGCGGCCCGGCCTGCGCCCAGGCGCGGAACCGGTCGAAGACGTCGGCCTCGTCCAGGCCGCCCCGCTCCACCAGCGACCCCGCCACGAGCAGGGCCATCTGGGTGTCGTCGGTGAACTCGCCGGGCGCCCACCCGAGCGACCCGCCGCCGCACATCTCCGTGCGCAGGCCGCGGGCCGGCCGCGGGAACCGCGCCGAGAAGGCCCCGGGCGGGCCGAACTCGAACGGCGCCCCCAGGGCGTCGCCGACCGCGGAGCCGACCAGGGCCCCGGCGACCCGGTGCGAGCGGTGCACGGTCACGGCCCGTCGGTCTCCTGGACGCGGGAGAGCCCCAGGTCGAACTCGTCGGGCGGGAAGCCGAGCCGCTCCCGCACCCGGCGGCGGGCCACCAGAACCATCGCCGCGACCATGCCGGGTGCCTCGCCGAGCGGGTCCTCGGTCTGGGCCAGCAGCCGCTGCAGGGCCAGGTTCAGCCAGCGGTTGGCCTCCGGGAGGTCACCGATCTCCTCGTAGTCCTCGCCGATGAGCGCGTAGACGTCGGCGTCCCGCGGGCGGGAGCGGCGCACCTCCTCGGCCAGCCGCCGGGCCTCGTCGAGGCGGCCGACCCGGACCAGGCCGTGGTGCAGCGCGGTCCGGACGTCGGGGACCACCTCGCCCCCCGCCTCCGCCGCGCGCTCGAACAGCGCGAGCGCGGCCTCGGCGTCCCCGGCCATCCCGCGCAGCTCACCGGCCTGCACCAGCAGGGCGGCCGGCGACAGGTCGTCCCCGGGTTGCGGGTCGGCCGCCCACTGCTCGAGCCGGGCGGACGCGGCGCGCCGCTGCTCCGGCGTCCGGGCGCCGAGCTCGAGTTCCTCGACCTGGTCGGTGGTCAGGGCTGCACGCACCGGTCCACCCTAGCGACGACCGGTTCCCGAGCAGGGCTCGTCAACCCTAGGGTGCCCTCGTGGCCAAGAAGGACGCGAAGAAGGAACCGAAGGACGGGAAGGGCGCCCGGAAGAAGAGCGCCGCCGCGGCGCCGCCCGCACCGGCCGGGAGACCGGAGAAGGCCGGGAAGGCGCGTGGCGGGTCGGGGAAGGCGGGCGACGGGCCGGGGCGGGCGCGGGCGGCCGGACCGGCACCGGCCCGGCCGCTGGTCGCCGTCGACACCGCCGTCCTCACCGTCCTGCCGCCCGACGGCGCCGCTCCCGGGGTCCGGTTCGGCGAGCTCGCCGTCCTGCAGGTGCGGTCGGCGCAGGGGGGGTGGGCGCTGCCGGCGACCCTGCTCGCCGAGGGGGAGCCCCTGGCGCGGGCCGCGGCCCGCGCCCTGGCCGAGGCCGGTGCCCCGGGGGACGACGTCCGGCCGCGGCAGCTGCCCGTCCTGCAGGGGCCCGACGGCGTGCTCACCGTCCCGCACCTGGCGTGGGTGCCGCACGAACGGGTGGCCCCCGTGGTGGCGGGGAGCGACGGCGCGCTGCGGCTGGCCCCGGTCGGCGAGGCCGGCGCCGCGCGGCCGGAGGTCGTGGCCGCGGCGCTCGAGCGGGCCCGCCGGGAGTACGCCGAGGCCGCCGACCCGGGCGGGTTGCTGCCGGACACGTTCACGCTGCACGAGCTGTTCGTCGTCCACGACGCCGTCGCCGGGCACTTCGACTCGACCGAGGACGCCTTCCGGCTGCGCATCGCCCGGCACGTGGAGCCGACGGGGGGATCGGCGCGCCGCCTCGCCGGGCGGCCGGCCCGGCTCTACCGCCGCCGGGCGCCGGGCTGACCGCCCGCGGCGGCACGGGCTCGCCCGGCATGCCGGATCCGGTGCCCGGGATGTGTCGAGAACGCCCGATCGGCTCCGTCCCCGGGGTGAGGCGGCCAGGATGGGCCGCACCGACGAGGGAGATCCCATGGCCAAGTACCTGCTCCTGAAGCACTACCGGGGCGCACCGGCGGCGGTGAACGACGTGCCGATGGACCGGTGGACCCCCGAGGAGATCGACGCCCACGTGGCCTACATGCAGGACTTCGCGACGCGGCTCGGGGAGTCCGGCGAGTACGTCGACGGGCAGGCGCTGGCGCCCGAGGGCGCGTGGGTCCGGTCCGACGGCGAGGGGCGGCCGCCGGTCACCGACGGGCCGTTCGCGGAGACCAAGGACCTGATCGCCGGCTGGATGATCATCGACGTCGACTCCTGGGACCGCGCCGTCGAGCTGGCCGGGGAGCTGTCGGCCGCGCCCGGCGCCGGCGGGAAGCCGATCCGCGAGTGGCTGGAGGTGCGGCCCTTCCTCGGCGCCCCGCCCACGGTCACCGAGTGACCCGACGGCGGCACCGGGCACCGGCACGGGGACGGGAGCGGTCGTGGGCGCGAGCACGGGCCGGGACGCGGGCCTGACCACCGGCGTGGACGGGCCGCGGCTCCGGCAGCTGATCCCCGAGGTGATCGGCGTCCTCGGCCGACGCGGAGCGGACTTCGCGTCGGCCGAGGACGCCGTCCAGGAAGCGCTGCTCAAGGCGCTCGAGACGTGGCCGGCGGACCCACCGCGGGACCCGAAGGGGTGGCTGGTCACCGTCTCGTGGCGCCGGCACCTGGACCAGCGCCGCGCCGAGCGCGCCCGCTCGGGCCGGGAGGTCGCCTACGACCTGGAGCCGCCGCCGGGCCCGGTGCCGGCCGCCGACGACACCCTGCAGCTGTACGCCCTGTGCGCGCACCCGTCGCTGCCGCCCGCCGCGGCGGTGGCGCTCACGCTGCGGGCCGTCGGCGGGCTCACCACCCGGCAGATCGCCGAGGCCTACCTCGTGCCGGAGGCGACGATGGCACAGCGGATCAGCCGGGCCAAGCGGCGCATCGCCGAGGTGCCGCTGGACCGGCCGGGCGACCTGGCGACCGTGCTGCGGGTGCTCTACCTGATCTACAACGAGGGCCACTCCGGCGAGGTCGACCTCGCCACCGAGGCGATCCGCGTGACCCGGCAGCTGGCGGCGGCCGTCGACGAGCCCGAGGTCGCCGGCCTGCTCGCGCTCATGCTGCTGCACCACGCGCGCCGGGCCGCGCGCACCGACCCCGCCGGCCGGCTGGTCCCGCTCGCCGAGCAGGACCGGTCCCGGTGGGACACCGCGCTGATCGCCGAGGGGGTGGCGGTCCTGCAGGCCGCCCTGGCCCGGGACCGGCTCGGCGAGTACCAGGCCCAGGCGGCCATCGCCGCCCTGCACGACGACGCGCGGCGGTTCGAGGAGACCGACTGGGTGCAGATCGTGGAGTGGTACGACGAGCTGGTGGCCCTCACCGGCTCGGACGTGGCCCGGCTCAACCGGGCCGTGGCGGTGGGGGAGGCCGACGGCGCGGCGGCGGGGTTGGCCGCCCTGGCCGAGGTCGACCCGCGCCTCCCGCGCCACGCCGCGGCCGCGGCCTACCTGCACGAGCGGGCCGGGCAGCTCGCGGACGCCGCCGACCTGTACGCCACGGCGGCGCGGGCCGCGACGAACCTCGCCGAGCGCGACCACCTCACCCGGCGGGCCGCCCGGCTCCGGCAGGCCGCGCCCGGCTGAGATGACCGCGGAGGGGTCCCACGCAGCCGGGCGGGCCCGCCCGGCTCGTCCTCCGTGGCAAGCGGGTGAGCTGGGAGATGCCGGCGTCCCGCTCCTGCACCTCCTGCGGTCCGCGTTCCCGCGGGAACGTCCTCGTCGCCAGTCGGGCGTCGGGACGCCGGTCCCGGCGGCGCGGCGGCGGGTGAGGCCGTGGCGGCCAGCACGGGCCCGACCCGCAGATCCGGACCACCAGGGCGCCCGCCGGCAGGAACGGCAGGCCAACCGCCCGGGACGTCCCCGGGGGAACGTCCCGGCCGCGGTCACAGCGTCTCGGTGACCTTGCGGAGGCCGCGCGGGGCATCCGGGTCGCCGCCCCGCAGCCGCGCCAGGTGCAGCGCGAGCAGCTGGAACGGCAGGATCTCCAGCAGGGGCGAGGCGACCTCGGGAACGCCGTCCGGCAGCACCAGCCCGGCGTTCGCGCCGAGCGCGGCCTCCTCCGACCCGACGGTCAGCACGTCCGCGCCGGTCTCCCGCAGGCGGGGGAGGATCGGTGCGATCGCCTCGCCGGCGGTTCCCGAGGGGACCACGGCCAGCACGGGCACGGTCGCGTCCACCATCGCCAGCGGGCCGTGCAGCAGGTCGGCGCCGGACCAGGCGTGCGCGGAGACGTAGCAGGTCTCCATGAGCTTGAGCGCGGCCTCCCGCGCGGTCGGGTGGGCGTACCCGCGCCCGGTCACCACCAGCCGCTGCGCGTAGCGCAGCCGCTCGGCGGCCCGGGCCACCACCGGCTCCAGCGCGAGCACCTCGGTCCCCCACCGGGGCAGCCCGCGGAGGTCCGGGGCGTCCCCGCGCAGCCCCCCCACGAGCAGCAGCAGCGCCAGCAGCTGGGCGGTGTAGCTCTTGGTCGCCGCCACCGCCCGCTCCGGCCCGGCGAGCACGTCGACGGAGAACTCCGCCGCCCGCGCCAGGGGGGACGACGCCGCGTTGGTCACCGCGACCGTCGTCGCGCCGCGCTCCCGGCCGACCTCGGCGTAGCGCACCAGGTCCGGTGATCCCCCGGACTGGCTGACCGCCACCAGCAGGACGTCGGAGAGGTCCGGCCGCGCCCCGTAGGCGGTGACCGTCGAGGGGGAGGCCAGCCCGGCCGGCAGACCCAGCCGCACCTCGACCAGGTACTTGGCGTAGAGCGCGGCGTGGCCCGACGTCCCGCGCGCGACGAGCAGCACGAAGCGCGGGCGCCGGGCCCGCACCGCCGCCGCCACCTCGGCGACCGCCCCGCCGCCCTCGTGCAGGAGGCGCGCCCACACCTGCGGCTGCTCGGCGATCTCGGTGGCCATCAGCGCGCCCGGTTCCCGTGCCGTCTCCCCCATGTCGGCCAGGCTAGGGGGACGAGAAAGGCGATCGGCGCCCCCGGTCGACCGCCGGCGCCACGGAGGCACCCATGGGCTCACTGCTGCTGTCCGGCGGGGACGTCGCCACGCCCGGCGGCGTCCTCGCCGGCGGCTGGGTGCACGTCACCGGCGACCGGCTCACCGGGGTGGGCGCCGGCCCCGCCCCGGCCGCTGAGCGCGTCCTCGACTGCGCCGGGCGCACGCTGGTGCCCGGGTTCGTCGACGTCCACCAGCACGGCGCCGGTGGGGCGGCCTACGACGGGGGAGCGGAGGACGCCCGGACCGCGCTCGCCGTGCACCGCGCCGCCGGGACGACGACCGCCCTGGCCTCCCTGGTCTCCCTGCCCCCTGCGGCACTCGACCGCGCGCTCGGCGAGCTGGCCGGGCTGGTGCAGGACGGCGAGCTGGCCGGTGTGCACCTGGAGGGGCCGTGGCTGGCCCCGGGCCGCTGCGGGGCGCACGACCCCGCCGTGCTCCGCCCGCCCACGGCCGGGGAGGTCGCCCGGGTGGCGGGCGCCGGGTGCGTGCGCATGGTGACCCTCGCCCCGGAGCTCCCCGGGGGGCTCGACGCCGTGCGGCGGCTCGCCGACGCGGGGGTGGTGCCGGCGGTCGGGCACACCGACGCCGGGTTCGCCGCGGTGCGGGCCGCGGTGGACGCCGGGGCCCGGGTGGCCACGCACCTGCTCAACGCGATGCCCGCGCCGGCCGGCCGCGAGCCCGGCCCGGTGCTGGCGCTGCTGGCCGACGAGCGGGTCACCGTCGAGCTGATCGCCGACGGGGTGCACCTGCACCCGGCCTGGGAGCGGCACGTGCTGGCGGCCGCGGGGCCGGGCCGGGTCGCGCTGGTCAGCGACGCCATGGCCGCGGCCGGCATGCCCGACGGGTCCTACGCGCTCGGCGGGCTGGCGGTGACGGTGCGGGCCGGGCAGGCGCGGCTGGCCGCGGGCGGCGCGCCGGCCGGGGGGACGGCGACCGCCGCGGCGCTCTTCCGGCGTGCGGTGAGCGACCTGGGCCTGTCCGTGGCCGACGCCGCACGGGTCTGCGCCACGACCCCGGCGGCGGCGCTGGGCCTGGCCGACGCCGGCGCCCTGGAGGCCGGGCGGCGGGCCGACGTGGTGCTGCTCGACGGGCGCCTCGACGTGCGGGGCGTCCTGCGGGCGGGGGAGTGGGTGGTCCCGCCGTCCTGACGCCCAGCGGGGTGGTCCCTGCCGCCCCCGTGCCGGCAGGGTCCCCGCCGCGGGGGCCCCCGGCCCGGCGCGGGGGGGGGGGGGGGGGGGGGGGGCGGGCGGGGGGGGGGGGGGGGGGGGGGGGGCGGGGGGGGGGGGGGG